>JANXUM010000269.1 GCA_025356215.1 Bryobacter sp.
TTCAATGGGCCACCATGGCCTTCGGCTTACTTTTGGCGCTAGCGCCAAAAGTAAGCCGAAGGCCATGGTGGCCCATTGAATCCGAAACATCGTTTTCCCTCCGATGCAAAACACGCTGACATACTAGGCTAGCGCAGACGGAGGCTTAGGCATACTAGGGAAATTGCTTAGGCAGTCAGGAGGGGACTAGAGTCTACGCCGGAGCTTATCGAGACCGTTGGCCGCCGCCACACGGTAGGCTTCGCCGAGGGATGGATAGTTGAAGACCATGTCGCGGAGCATCTCCACGCTGCCGTGATTGAGCATCACCATCTGGCCGACGTGGACCAGTTCAGAGGCGTTGTCGCCGAGGATGTGGACACCGAGGAGTTGTTTGGTTTCGGAGTGGAAGATGAGCTTGAGGAGGCCGAACTGGTCGCCGGAGATTTGAGCTTTTGCGACCTCGTCGAAGGGGGCGACGCCGACCTCGTAGGGAACGCGCTCGGCGGTGAGTTGCGCTTCGTTTTTGCCGACCATGGAAATTTCGGGGATGGTGTAGATGCCGAAGGGGAGGAGATCGGGGCGGCTGCAGCGGGGGAGGCCGAACATGTGGAAGGCGGCGATGCGGCCTTGCTCCATGGAGGTGGAGGCGAGGGATGGGAAACCGACGATATCGCCGGCGGCGTAGATGTGAGGAATTTGGGTTTGATAGAACTCGTTGACTTCGAGCTGGCCGCGATCGGCGGGGACGATGCCGATGCGCTCGAGATTGAGCTTGTCGGTGTTGGGCTGGCGGCCAACTGCGTAAAGGAGCGCTTCGGCAACGAGAGTTTTGCCGCTTTCGAGCTTGGCGATGGCGCGCGTGGGGAGGCCCTCGGGGGCTTCGACGGAGACCACTTTTTCGCCGAGACGGAAGCTGACGCCTTGATGGCGGAGCTGGTAGACGAGGCCCTGGGTGATTTCGGCGTCGACGTGCTGCAACAGAGAGTCGCGTAGTTCGACGACGGTAACCTCGCTGCCTAAGGCGGCGCACATGGAGGCGTACTCGAGCCCGATGACGCCGCCACCGACGACGATGACGGTCTTGGGGAATTCGCCTTCGGTGACCTGGATGAACTCGTCGGAATCGTAGACTTGGGGGGCATCGAAAGGGATGTCCGGGCGGTGGGCGGGGCGGGTGCCACAGGCGATGAGGATGTTGCGCGCGGAGTAGGAGTGGGTGGCGTGTTTGGCGGAGTGGACCTCGATGGTGTGAGCGTCTTCACCGAAGCAAGCGTGACCGTCGAGGACGTGGATGTTGTGGCGCTGGAGCTGATCCTGGATGACGGCGTATTGGCGCTTGATGACCTCAGAGACGCGGAACATGAGGTCTTCGATCTGGATTTGGGCTTTGACGCGATAGCCACGGCCGTAGAAGGAGCGTTGGCGGAAGCCGCTCAAGAAAAGGACGGCCTCACGGAGGGTTTTGCTGGGAATGGTGCCGGTGTGGAGGCAGACGCCACCGAGGTCGGGGACGCGGTCGACGATAGCCACCTTTTTGCAGTTCTTGGCAGCTTCCATTGCGGCGTGGTGACCGGCGGGGCCGCTACCGATGACGAGGAGGTCGTAGTCGAAGCTGGTAGGGGTTGGCACGATGTCACACGGGGTGCGCGCGGATTTACTTCGCCTTGTCGGTGACGGCTTCGAATTGGGCGAGGACTTTGCCCGCGCTATCGAGGAGATCGAGAGCCTGGCCAGTGATTTTATAGGTTTTGACTTTGGGCAGGGCTTGGACGAAGAGCTTTTCCGTATCCATGCCCTGGGCGCAGGCGACTTTGGTGCCGACGGTGGGGCCAAAGCTGAGATCGGCACCCTTGAGTTTGTAGTCGCCCATCAGACGGTTGCAGCCGCTGAAGCCGATGACTTTTCCCTTCGATTCCAACTTGAGGTAGGGCTTCTTTTGGCCCTTGCCGGGGACGACGGCATCCGTACCGATCTTCTTCAAGCGCCATTGGGTTTCGGTGATTGCCGGGCTTTGGGCCAGGAGACTGAGGGCCAGGGTGAGGATGGCGAAGAGGCGCATCGGATTACTGTCCCACGATGGCGAAGGCCGGCTGCTGTTGGACTTGGCCGTCGAGCGGGTTCTTGAGCTCGGGCATGGGCTTGGCGCGGAAGAGGGCGACCAGCGGCATGGCTAGCCACTTGGCGGAGCTGTTGGCGTTCTTGCGGCGGGCGCTATCGGTGGCGATGCCGGTGTTGGCATACATCTGCCGGTAAAGCTTGGAGATGAGGAAGAAGGCCAGTTTGGCCTTGAGGGACTTGACGCAATCGGCGCGCTTCCAGACGGAGGCGTTGTCGTAGAAACTGTCCCAGACCTTTTGGGTGCGGCTGCGGATTTGATCGGGCGTCATGGTGGGATGCGGCGTGTAGAGTTTGGGACGCTTTTCGGGCGGAATGAGCCAATAGCGGGTAACGGGGATACCGTCGATTTTGGCGACGTTTTCGCCCTGCTCTTTTTCCCATTTCTGGAAGTCGACGGTGCCTGGGAAGGGCGTCATCATGACGAACTGGGCGAAGGTGATGTCGGCCTTCTTGGCGAGTTCGGCGGTGGCGGCGAAGGTGTCTTCGCGATCCGAGGAAAGTCCAAAGATAAAGGAGCCGAGAACGTGGACTCCGCTCTTCTTGAAGAGCTGGAGCTGAGTGGCGAGGTTTTCGCCCGAGGGGTTGAAGTCTTTGAAGACGGTCTTGAGACCTTCTTTGGTGACGGCTTCCACGCCGACGAGGGCACCCTTGATGTTGGCCTTGTTCATGGCGGTGAGGAACTCGGGGTCCTCGGCGGCCTCGATCGTGATCTGAGTGAAGAAGACCATGTCTTTGGGCAGCATGGACATTGCTTCCATGATGCGGAAGCGTTCTTCGCGGAGCTCTTTGAGTTCGGCGATGCGACCGGGGTTGCCCTGGCGTTCGGCCAAGCGGATATCGGTGAGGGTGACGGGGTAGAAATTGTCGTCGGAAAGTACGACGAAGCGGTAGCCCTTGCGGCGGAGCTGGACGATCTCGCGCATGATCGATTCGGCGGTGCGCTGGCGGGGCTCCTGGCCGTCGGTGCGCCAGACGGAGCAGAAGGAGCAATGCTTGGGGCAGCCGCGGACGGTCTGCACGGAAGCGAACATGTAGCCCTTGTCGGGGAGGAGATCCCAACGGGCTTCGAGGAAGCGATCGGAACCGACGCGACCGCCTTCATAGACGCGCTCGGGAGTGCCTGCCAGGAC
>JANXUM010000149.1 GCA_025356215.1 Bryobacter sp.
GAGGATTCGTAATCTGGTGGGCCTGGGCACATCGAGCTGGTGAAGAACACCTGGCGCTCGGACAGTTTACGGAAAGCTTGTTGTTACGCCGATCGCTTTGAATTGCGGACACCGCGCTTAGACCACGTGACGAGACCCAAAAGAGCAGGGGCGAGCAGCGCCACGGTTGACGGCTCGGGGACGCTCGATGAATCGGCACCGGCAAAGCCAGAGCTGCCAAAATCGCTTCTATCGCTGCCACCGTCGAAGGCTCCGCAAGAATTAGAGATCGTATTGGTGTCGAGAGTGACAGCGTGAATCTGGGCGAACGCTCTGCCGCACAAAATCCTGGCGCTAGTGTTAAGCGTGATGCTTTTCGAAGCGAGGATGTTGCCCGAGAAGGTTGTGCTGGTGCCGAGGGTGGCGGACTCTCCGACGACAAAGAAGACGCCACTGGTGGAGTTTCCATTAATAACTTGTACGCTTGACGCGCTGGCGGTGGTTAGTGTGCTGCCAATTTGAAAGACAAACAGGGCATTGTTGAGGTTTTGCATGTCTAAGGTGAGAGTGCCGGTCAACTGCGCCGAGGATGAAAACTTATAGACGCCCGGAGTGAGGGTAAGTCCGCCGAGGTCCTGTCCCGTGAGATCGGAAACGAAAGGCAGTGCCGCTAGGAGATTGAAGGCGATTGCCTGATCGATCTGAGCCTGCGAGGCAACCGCGTCCGTATTGTGGACTGCGGAAGGAGCAAGGAGGGTAACGGAGCCGAGGCCGGTAATGCTTGCGCCGGGCGAGAGGCCGACATCGCCTCTGATGGTGGTGGGGCCGGTGTTGGTGACGGTGGAAGCGCCAAGTACGGCGAAAGGTTGGGAGGTACCGAGGATTGTGGAGGCCGTTGCGAGGCAACCGGACACCAACAAAAGGGCGGGAAGAATTACTGCTTGGAGAGTAAAGCTAATTCTCGTGGTTTGGGGCACGGCGTTAGAGTCATGGAGCGAAACATTGTTTCAGATCTATAAAATTAAAAGTGCCCAACCGGCGCGAGCCGGTTGGGCACTGGAGCCGTACGTTCGAGGAGCTTACTCGCCGGGAGCGCGATACTTGGGGGCCAAAGCGAGGGCCGTATCCATCTCTTCGACAGTGAGCAGGGGAGTGACGCAGGCGCTGACAAGGCCAGTGGAACTGGCGGCTACCGACATGGCGGCGGCAGCGGCGTTGTCGGGAGCGTCGATAATCGCAACGACGTCATCGGTGCCGAAAGCGAAATACATGCTGTCGAGCTTTGCTTTGACAGACTTGGCGAGAGCCTGAACAGCAGCTTTGCGCCCGCTGGCGTTGTCTTTCATGAGGCCGAGGAGGCCTTCGGAGGTGTATGTGGCTTGGAGCAGATACTTGGGCATGACTATAGTCCTTTAGATGCCGGGCAACCTCAATTGTTGCCAAGCGGCACCTGTAAGTGTAGGCATTGGACACCGCGAAATGCAAATCGAGCGCTATTTGGCGGAGACTTTGAGAATACGTCCGCTGACCTCAAGGACGAACATGTCTTCAGTGGCTGGATCGAAGGCCATACTGACGGGCCCGCGAAGGTCCCCCGCGACTTCGCGTTGATCGGCCGTATCGTAGCGCCATAGGCGACCAGGCAAAACGGGCGAAGCAAATTGGTCCTGACTGAATTCGAGGACGAAGAACTGGCTGCGGCCTGCCGAAGGGCGTTCGCGCCACAGGATGTCTACAGCGGAGGTGACGCTCAGGATGAAAGGCTCGGTTGTGCGCTGAGCGATATTGACGGCCAGAACTCTGGAGTATTGCTTTGAGAACGGAAAACCGGTCAGGAAGCTGACGAGTAATTGCTGGCCGTAGACACGGACGCTAGTGGGAACGGAATCGATCAGTCGGGGCCCGATGGGACTTGGGTTGGCGAGTTGGGGAAAACGCATCCAGGTTTGGCGGCGTCCGGTGGCGGTCTCGACCCGGTAGAGGAGGTTTTGCGACGCATCGATCACCCACAGCACTGAGCCATCGGTTGAAAGCGCCATGCCCCAGATATTGGAGAAGCGATAGAGTTTGCCGTCCGGCAAAGAGTCAGGGAAGTCGACCAACAAAGAGAGGCGGGCGGTTCCGCCGACACCGTCGTTGAGTTCCACCTCTCCGCCATCGGCGAGAATCTGTTGGTGTTCGGGCGTCATGGTGAAGGTGCCGGCGAGTGAGTCGATGTCAGTACTGAGGCGAATTTCGATGATCGAATTGAAGATGGGAGAAGAGACGCCATCTGGATTGTGGACGGATTGACCTGTGGCGTTGCGGCGTTCCACGTCGCCCCCACCGATGGCCAGATAGAGGGTGCGGTCACGGAGGGCCATAGCGGACGGTCCGGCACCGCCGCCGGTAAGTTCCGTGCCTGACGGCAGGCCGGTCATAAAGCTGCGCCGGACACCGCTGCGACTTACGAAGGCGACGCGGCCCGAATTTGTCAGCAGACTGGTTTCCGAGGCTAAAAAGTTCCCTCGTTGGGTAAGGATCAATTTTGAAGGCCCCTGTAGGCCGGTGGCAACGACCTCCACTTGAGCTTGCAGGAGGCCCGCTAAGAGCAAAGTCATGGAGGCGAGTAAAGGTTGTGAGATTCGCATGAGGAGAGCGTAGCCGCGTAGTGGAAAGATCTCGATCCCTTTTGGATACAAAGGCACATCACCAGTTAAATCGTTGACTCTAAGTCATTTAGCGATCGGCCTCAATCATGTTATGCTCCTGTTACCGGGGAGTAATGATGCGATGAACGCCCAATCGAGCCCGCCTGAGCCACTAGTTTTCGGCCCATTCACTTACGAACCTGGGACAGGTGGGCTGTTTAAGCACCGCACACGCCTGAAGTTGCAAGGCCAACCGCTCAAGATCCTCGGCATTTTGTTGGAGCGGCACGGGGTGTTAGTCAGCCGGTTGGAGTTACAGAAACAACTGTGGCCCGATGCGACTAGCGGGGATTTTGAGCACGGATTGAACGCGGCGGTAAACAAGCTGCGGCAGACTTTGGGCGACGCGGCCGACCAACCAAGGTACATCGAGACGATCACGGGGCGAGGGTATCGATTTACGGCTCCGCTGGGGACGCGAGACTCCCGTGCGCCACTGGAAATGCCAGCCGTTGCCCCGGCGGTTGCTCCGCGGCGACACGCCTGGGGATGGATCGCGGCGGCGGTATTGCTGGCTGCGATGGCTGGGGCGACAGGAGCATGGCTTTGGGGCGGGCGGCAAAAAGCGGCGATTGAACCGGCCCAGTTTGTTGTGCAAGCACCGCCTGGCTTTGCAATCGAAGGAGCGGGGACTCGCCAGGCATTCGCGCTGTCGCCCGACGGAAAATTTCTGGCATTTTCAGCGATGAACGCGGGAGGGGGATATGAGATTTTCCTGCGAGATCTGAGCCGACTCGAGGTGCGTCCGGTGCCGGACAGCGGCGGGGCGCAGACCTTGTTCTGGTCTGCGGATGGGGCGTCGCTCTATTTCACGGCAAGAGGCCAGTTGCGCAGAGCCGCCTGGAACGCACCGGCCAGTGTTTTAGTTACACATGTCAGTTCGGCAGTGAATATGGGGCTTGGCTTGGCGGATGGACGATTGATGATTTCGGGCCGCTTGGAGTCGTCGCTCATTCCGGCGAATTCCTCGACGGCGACGGCTCTACCGCAAGCCTATCCTTGGCCAGCGGTTTTGCCGGGCGGGAAACGACTGCTGTACACGGTTTTTGATAGCCAGGCCTGGACCCACCGGGTTTATGCCGGCACACTTGGCTTGAGTGGCGACAGACAGGAGATTCTGGCCGCGGACTCACGCGCGATTTACACCGATTCGGTGAATGGCGGAGCTGGGTACCTGCTTTACATCAAAAGTGGCGTGTTGATGGCGCAACGCTTTGACGCCTCCGCGCTGAAGAAGATTGGCGAGGCGCAAGCCTTGGTGCGGAATGTCACCTGGTTTATGAAAGCAGGGTCGGCCGATTTCTCGTTGTCCAAGCACGGAGTCCTTGCCTATCAGCGACATGTCAGCCGGTCGCAACTGATTTGGGTGGACCGGCAGGGGAACAAGATCTCGGCGGCGACGCCAGCGGAGTTGAGCTCGAAATCGGCTTCGCTCTCGCCGGACGGCAGGAAGATTGCAACAAGCATCTACGACATTGAGAGGGGTGTCTCCGACATCTGGATCTATGACGTCAGCAGCGGTGGCGGACGAAGGGTGATCGCAGGGCGCGGGTTGCGCGCGGGGGGAATTTGGTCGGCGGATTCCAAGCGGTTGGCGTTTATGGCAGCAGACGCGGGGTGGCCGAAGCTGGGGATACGCGAAGTGGCCGACGGCGGGAGGGAGGAATTGTGGCCTGACGGTGATTTTACGATGGTGACATCGTGGTCCAAGGACGGGCGCTATTTGCTGCTCAACAATTACGGCAACAACGATCAGGCTTCGGACGTGATGCTGGTTGACTTGTCCGGCGGGCGCGAGATGAACCGCTTAATCAAGACGGAGGCAGACGAGAGCAACGCCGTCTTCTCGCCGGACGCGAAGTGGGTAGCGTTTACGTCCAACGATTCGGGAAAGGCTGAGGTTTACATACAGGGGTTTAACGCTGGATCGCCAGCGCAGATGATCGGAGACCGGCATCTGGTTTCGCGAGGCGGGGCCCGGTGCGTGCGATGGAGACAGGACGGGCGTGAAGTCTACTACCTGGGCGGGGATGGCAAAGTGTACGCGGTAAGCGTCAAGACTTCGCCGGCACTCGAGATAGGAAAGGCGCAGGCGCTGTTTACAATTTCGACTGAAGCAAGAGGCGCGATCCATTCCGTCACAAGTTTTGACGTTTCGCGGGATGGGAAACGCTTTCTCATCCCCGACGTGTCGAGCGCCGACGCTCCGGCGATCGTAGTGGTACAGAACTGGGAGGCGGCGTTCATGCGCTAACGGCCCGCGAAAGGGATGTGGAGCTTTTTGGCCAGACGCTTGAACTCTGGCGAGAATTCCTGGCGGAAATTATCGCTGGCGAAACTTGCGAAGTTGATTAACGTCCACTGACCGGCGTGAACGGAATCGTTGAAACCGCGCGGCATGTAGGCTTTGGTGACGAAGCCTCCGGCGACGGCACCCGCCCAGAGGGAGACGGCCGGACGCCTGCCGCCCTTGTCGCCTCGCGCAACAAAAGTGGACAGCAGCGCGTGGCCAAAGCGTTTAGAGAAGGCCTTGTCCGTGGAGGGGTGATAGCGGGGATCTTCCCCGGTAAGAGCGGCAAAGCCAGCGGCGACGGTGTAGCTAGTGGCGTTCATCGCGAAGAAGTGGCCGACTTGGCGACCGTAAGCTCCCGCACCCTGGCGCCACTCCCGGGGGTAGGCCCGAGGAGGTGAAATCATCCGGAACGCGGCGGGGATTGCGCTGCCGGTGAAGGCGCTAACCCCAACGGTGTTCTGCAACCACCAATTCGCTTTGGTATCGAGCGTGGAGGGAATCAACTCGCGCGAGGGCGCGGGTGTGGGCGCGACGGGGGTTGCCGGAGCCGGGGTTTGCGCGGCCAGTGCGAAAGTAAGGGTGAGGGTACAGATCAAAAGGCGTTTCATATAGCAAGCTCCAGTGTGATGCTTTCAGGGTCACCCGTGTTGCACTAGGTTGATATGATTTACGGCAGAGACGGATACAGGACATTCACGTAAATGCAACTTTCGACCCAAAGCAAGCGCCCTACCGGCATACTTTTCGATTCGGCGATGGGCCAGCGGCCGGATGATCCGCTGACGCTGGCACTGCTCTATGGCCTGGATGGTAAGAACGAGGCTCGGGTGGTGTCGATTAGCGTGAGCAAGTCGAACCTGAATTCGGCGGCACTGACCGAGACGATCGGGCGCTTCTATTCAGGTGCGGTCAGTGGGGCGTTTATGTCGGCGGGTCGGACCTTGCCGGTGGGGATGGCGGTCTCGGGGGTATTGCCCGCAGACACGCCAATGTTGACAGTGACGCTGTCGAAGATGGGTGCCGAAGGCAAACCGATTTATGAGCATGGCATCCACAAGCTTGTCGATACCGCCGACGCGGTGGCCGTGACGCGCAACGCGTTGACATCGCAGGTGGATCAAAGTGTCGTCATCGTGCTCACCGGCCCGGCGACGAATCTTGCGCAGTTACTGGATTTGCCGGGCGCCAAGGCGCTGATTATGGCGAAGGTGAAGATGCTGGTGGTGGCTGTGGACGCAAATTGGAAAGCGGACGCTGCGGCGTCGCGTAAGTTGTTTGCCGAATGGCCGACGGCCATCGTGGCGGCTGGGGAAGAAGCCGAGCAAGGGCTCTTGTTCCCGGCGTCGAGCTTTGACAAGGATTTTGCTTGGTCGCCAGCGCATCCGGTAGTGGATGCCGTTCGCGCGGCGCGGCCCGGGGCTGATGTGCCGACAGCGGGGTTGGCGGCGGGCCTCTACGCCGTGAGGCCGGATTCGCCATTCTTTAAGCTATCGAAGCCGGGGAACATGTCGGTGGGCGGGGACGGCGCCTTGACTTTTAGCCAAGCCGCGGATGGTAAGGTACGTCAGCTGATTCTGGACGCAGCCAGCAAGGCGAGCGCACTGAAGGAATATGTGGAATTGACTAGCGCCAAGCCGGTGGTGCGGGCGCCCCGTTTTCCGCGCAATGCCGCAGCTGCTGCTGCTAAAGCGGCGGCCGATGCTGAGGCGGCTAAGGCACCAGCAGCACCCCCTAAACCCCCGCTATTCTAGATAGTTTGATAAAGTTTTCTGTTTTGCTAATGGCTTGCGCCTTGTTTGCGCAAGAGACGAAGAAGGAATCTGTGGTGGTGACGGGGACTTACGACCCGATTCCGCTGGAAGAGACCGAACGGGCGGTACGGTTGATCCCCGCTCGAGAGTTGACGGCGTTAAGCGGCGGCCTTGCCGATTTTTTGCATCTGGATTCATCGCTGGATCTGCGGGGGCGCGCGCCGGGCGCGGTAGCGGGGGGGCTGTCGATTCGCGGTGGGAGTTTTGGGCAGACGCTGGTGCTGTGGAACGGGATGCGAATGAACAGCGTGCAGACGTCGAATCTGAGTCTGGACTTGCCGGTTCCGTTGATGGCGATCTCGCAGGTTGAGGTGCTTAAGGGGTCTGGGTCGACGCTTTATGGATCGGATGCGATGGCCGGGGTTTTGCAGGTAATCACGAAGGCTCCAGAGACGAGCGAAGTTCGGGTGCGCACCGGAGTTGGCAATTGGGGCACACAGCAGCAACATGGGCGCGCGGCCTTTGTGCGCAAGGATTCTGCCGAGCAGTTGAGTTTTGCGCGCGATTTCTCAACCGGGTTTGCGCCGAATCGGGATTACAGGAATTTGTCAATAGCTTCGGATACGAGTTACCGGGGAACGTCGGTCACCTTGGGTTTGAACGACCGGCCCTACGGCGCGGAGCAGTTTTATGGCAATTTCAACTCTTGGGAGCGAACCAAGACTTGGTTCGCCGGCATTCGACAGAAACTTGGGACCAAGACAGAGGCGCAGTTGGCTTATCGTCGGCACAGCGATTTGTTCGTTCTCTATCGAGACCGCCCTCAGGTATACACCAACCGGCACATTGAGGAGACCTATCAGGCGGCATTGCGAAGGAAGGACAACGCGGGACGGTGGGGCAAAGTGCATTACGGAGCTGAGTTGATCGGTGACAAGATCGAATCGAACAATCTGGGAAATCATTCCCGTGTGCGGAGCGCCGGCTATGCGTCCTGGGATGTGCGGGCACTGAAGCGCTTCTCGTTTACGGCCGGGGTGCGGGACGAAATCTATCGGAGTTTTATGCACGAGTGGAATCCGGCGGTGGCAGCCGGCTATTGGATAAGTAGCCGGGCTAAGTTGAGGGTTTCGGCGAGCCGGGCCTTCCGCCTACCAACTTACACCGATCTGTATTACCGTGACCCGGCCAACATAGGGAATCCCCTGTTGCGCCCTGAGAAGGCGTGGACTTATGAAGGAGGACTTGACTTACAGCTTGGAGCGGGTTGGCGAGCCGGGGTGACGGTGTTTCAGCGGCGGGAGCGGGATGGAATCGATTTTGTGCGCAACTCACCGGCGGAGATCTGGCGGGCCACCAATTTTCAAGCCTTGAACTTTAGGGGCATTGAGGCGCAGGCGATCAAGACGCTGGCGCGGAGGCATAAGATCGACTTCAGTTACACGACGCTGAATGGGGCGCAGAACAGTTTAGGCGGCGCTCAATCGAAATATGTGTTCAACTACCCACGGCAGGCGGGGGTGGCGAGTTGGCAGGCGGCGTTTGGAAATGGGCTTGTGGCGCGCTCGAGAGTGGGCGCGATCGAGCGGGTGGGACGGGGAGCATACGCCGTTTGGGATGTATTTGCGTCGTATCAGAAGGGGCGGGTGCGGCCTTTCTTGCAGCTGTCAAACCTGACGGCGACAAAGTATGAGGAAATCGCGGGCATCCGGATGCCTGGGCGCGGAGTCGTAGGCGGCCTCGAATTCGTGCTTTTCGGGCCGCATCAGTAAGTGGATGCGGCGGCCCACAAGATGCTACCTAAATTATGCACAGCGTAAGGTACACACGCAGGAAGTAAAGCGGGTGGCGGGAAGGTAGTTGATGTTTGTGGAATCAGTTTGCTTTTCGATAGATCTCCAACCTGCCCTGTTTGGCGATGGGCGCTCGCGCTGTGCATAAGGATCTATGCGCGAAGCGGCATGTTGACGACGGGCGCGAAGCCGTCCATTTTTCTTTTGATCGCCCTCAAGCGCGCCATGAGCTGGTCGAAGCGGCCTCGCTCCTGGTACTGGGATCCAAATTGGATCTCGGTCTGCCCGCCATGTCGCGTGATCCTGGCGGCTAGATACAGCAAGCGCAAGCGGTTCGTAGCTATGGTCCGGTGCGTCAACTCCGGCACGGTCAGGGACTCCTCGCGCTCAAACAGCGCCAGCCAGCAATTCAGGTTGTAGGCGATCATACTGAGTTGGAAGTGGTTGGCATTCATCGCCCATTGCGCCGACGGATGGGCGGTTAGGCCGATGTCGTTGTTGGCCTCTTTGATCAGATTCTCCACCGCCGCCCGCTTGTTGTAGAAGGCCACCACCTTGGATGGGCCCCACTTTTGGCTGTCCATGTTAGTTACAAACACGCGGTAGCGGCAAGCCAGCCCATCGAACAGTCCGATCTGATCCGGGTCCGCCGCGTCCGGTTCCGGCTGATCGTAGCGCAGGCCCACAAAGCGGTATTCTCTGTCCCAACCTTCCGGCTGGTAGCTGAATTGGCACTCGAAGTCCGCGTCGGTGTGGGGCGAGCGTCGCCATGTCGCGACCTGTAACTCACTCAACAAACGCTCGGTTTTCCGGGCTACGATCACAAACTCACACTTTAAGTTCGTGTAAGCTTTCACCGCCTCCCAGCAGTAAAAACCCGAGTCCGCTCTGGCCCGCAGCGTTTCCACCGTGTTGGGCAGCGTCTCGATCACTCGCGCCAGATGCAGCGCGATATCCTCCCCGCTTGGCTTGTCGCCGTTATGCAACTGTCCTCCGGCATACTCGCGCGTCTCGGCGATAAACGTCAGCATCGGCTGATAGCTTGGCTTGCCACGGTTCTTGCGGTTGTAGCCGACCCGACCGCCCATCTGATTCCCATACAGCGTGTGCACCGTCGTATCGGTGTCCAGCGTCACCTCCGTCAGCCGCACATGAGCCGCCGCCCAAACCCGCTCGCGCAAGCGCGCGTTCAACCGTCCCAGTTGCCGCTCCACCGTCAAATGCAAGGACGACAAAAAGCGCCAGAACGTGCTTTGCGCCGGCAACCGCGCCACCCGCAAGATGCCCAATAACATCGGCTCCCGTTCCAGATACTGAAAGTGATTTAGTCGCGAGAAGCCAACATAGACAGCCAGGATCATGCCGAGCAGAAAACCGCTGGGCTCCATCGCCCGCGGCATCCGCTTCAGTTCCAGATTCACCGACTCGCCCACCAGTTGCTGAAACTCCAGCTTCTCCAGCATCGCCGCCACCGGCAGCAGTCCGCCATAGGCCGTCAGATTCTTACCGCTGAAGCTATACTTTGTCGCGGCATTGATTTTATTGGCCTCGCGTCGCTGTTTACCTTGCGCCCGCTCTGCGGCCTCCGTATCGAATTCCCCCAACTCCGGCTTCACCAATCGGGTGGCTCCTCTCCAGGCCCACGCTCCCTGGTATCGGCGCGGCCTCACACTGTTCTACCCCAATGTTGACCGCACGCGGAGTCGAATCCCATCCACAGGCACCGCTCAATCAACCACCACGGCAACTACCGCGTGCATAATTTAAGTG
>JANXUM010000271.1 GCA_025356215.1 Bryobacter sp.
TCTTGCGCCTCACGCACCAGAAAGTCGCCGCTTAGCAAGCCGGCGGTCTTGCCGACCTGGCCGTTGACCTTGCTTTGGAGCGCGTTATAGGCGTCGACGAAACTGCTGATCCCGTCCGAGAGTTTCGATCGGTCGCTCGCGAGGCCGATCGAAAGCGTCTCGTTCGTATCGGTCGTCTGCTTTAGGCTGAAGGTCACTCCAGGGATCAAGTCGTTCACCTGATTGGAGGTGCGGCTCACGGCCACGCCATTCAGTTTGAAATTCAGGTTACTGCCTTGGTTGGCGCTGGTCAGCAGGCTGGTATTGGCCCCCGCTGGATCGGCATGTAAACTCAGGGCCTTGGCCCCAGCCGTGTTCGCGGTGACGCTCAGATAATTTGTTGTACCGTCCACGGTCAAGATCGTCGCGGTGACGCCGGCGTTTGAGGTGTTGATCTTGTTGCGCAGGCCGACCAGGTTGTTCTGATCCGAGGCCAGGGTAAAGTCGTAGTTTGTAGATCCCACGGTCAAGCGGACCGTGCCGTTCGATGAGACCGTTGTCGCGGTGGAGTCCGCGTAAGAGACGCTGGAGGTCTCAGAGGCGGCTTTGGCAATGGAACTAACTTCGGTGATGTTGTAAGTGGTCAGCGTATCGGTATTGACCGAATCGACGGATAATTTCGACGAGTTCGAGCTGCTGGCGGAGACGCCACGATTGGCTGCAATATCTTTGAGCGCGGCGATCTTCTCCCCGAACAGCTTAACGCTGCTATTGAGCTCGGTCGTGAGTTGGCGCTTGGTGGCCACGTCGGCTTTCTCGTTCTTTAACTGATTCAGCGGGAACGAGGCGACGGTGGTGACCCGGGTCAGGATCGTCTGGAAATCAGACGAGTATTGACTGATACCTGAAAATGTAAGTGGTGTGAGGCTCATGGCTGGAATCTCCGCTCTTCTACATAGCTCTTTTCGGCGCGCATCTGTAATTCTTGAGAGATTTTCTTCGACTGCGCCACTACAACACCATGACTGCTCGTGCGTTGTCGCCGCTGGCCTTGATTGCCCAACAAATTGAAAAAAAGATCGGCGCCGGGACGGTGGTCGTTCTGGGTTCACGCTCGGCGGAGAGTGTTCCGGTGATCCCGACCGGCTCTTTGTCCTTGGACCACGCCTTGGGGTGCGGTGGACTGCCACGCGGGCGAATTGTCGAGATCTACGGCCCGGAATCCTCTGGCAAAACCACGCTCGCCTTGCACGCCATTGCCGAGACGCAGAAGCTAGGGGGCTACGCGGCTTTTGTCGACGTCGAGCACGCCCTGGACGCCAGTTACGCGGCGCGCCTGGGAATCGACCCGGACCGTGTGCTGCTTTCGCAGCCGGACTACGGCGAGCAAGCGTTAGACATTGTGCAATCGATGGTGGCGTCGGGGCAAATCGACCTCGTCGTTCTCGACAGCGTCGCGGCTTTGGTGCCGAAGGCGGAACTGGACGGCGAGATGGGCGACGCGTTTGTCGGCGTGCACGCGCGGCTGATGTCACAGGCCCTGCGCAAGCTTACCGGGTTGGCGGCCAACAGCGGCTGCACGATCATCTTCATCAATCAAATTCGCGAGAAGATCGGCGTCATGTTCGGCAGCCCGGAGACGACGACCGGTGGCCGCGCGCTCAAATTCTTCGCTTCCGTGCGGCTGGACGTACGCAAGATCGGTAGCGTGAAGGATGGCGATGAGATCCGCGGCAACCGGGTGAAGGTGAAAGTGGTTAAGAACAAAATGGCAGCGCCGTTTCGAGAAGTGGAATTCGAAATCCGCTTTGGGCACGGGATCGACAGGCTGGGTGAGTTGGTCGACTTGGGTGCCGAAGCCAGCGTGATCCAGAAAGCCGGATCGTGGTTTAGTTTCGGGGACCAGCGGCTTGGGCAAGGGCGCGAGCAGGCGCGTGAGGCGCTGAGTGGGGCGCCGGTGATGCGAGGGGCCGTTGAAGACGCGGTACTGCGCAAGCTAGGGCTGGACTATTTAGACCCCGGCACCAAGCAGCAGCGCGTGCGGCCGACCGAAACCGTAGTCGTCCCGGCGGAGGCCGCAAGCTTGGCCGCCGCCGCCCGCTAGCCCAAAATTGACAGTGCCGCTTCGAGCTCGCCGCGGGTATGGCTGTCGCCCGATTTGGCAGTCGCGTCAATACCAGCCGCGTACATCGTGCGCGCCTCGCTGAGCAGGTTCAACTTCTCAAGAGTCTGGCCGCCGTGATAGTAGGCCGGACCGTAGGCGGCGTCGTGAGCCAGGATGCCTCGATATTCTTCGATGGCGCGGGCCAGGTCCCCGGCATTCTTAAACTCATTGGCCAGCATATAGCGCAGGCGGCTGTCGGCCGGGGACTGGGCGAGCATGTTCTGAAGCGATTCAATACGGTTGGACACTGTACTCATGGTAGCGTCGAGAAATGTCAGCCTGGAAGCTTGAAGCCACCGGTTCTGCGCCTACCGAAGGGCGCCCCGTCCGCGAGAGCATGTCCGAAACCTCGGAACTTGCCTTGCTCAACGACGCCAATCCCTTGGGTTATCTGATCGGCGGGCGTCTCATGCATCTGGTTGATATTGGCGCGGCAATTGCCGCCAGCCGCCACGCGCGCGCCCCGGTGGTGACGGCGTCCGTCGATTCAATGAGCTTTCTGCACCCGATTCAAATTGGCGAGCTTGTCATCGTGCGCAGCGCGGTCAACCGGGCCTGGAACACCTCTATGGAGGTGGGGGTCAAGGTGTTTGTGGAGAACTTGATGACGGGCGATGTCCGCCACACGACGACGGCTTACCTGACTTTTGTGGCTGTCGACGGCAAGGGTGGAAAGATCCGAGTGGCGCCGGTGATTCCTGAAACCGAGGATGAAAAAAGACGGTACGAACGCGCGGGGATCCGCCGCCAGTACCGTCTGGACATGAAGAAGCTTTAGCCGGGCTAGTCTTCGTCGTCCTCGTCCTTGTACATGTACTTGATGCTGGCTTTGTACACCAAGAGATTGGGGTCGCCGTCGCGGTTCACTTTAAGCGAGTGCTTGTCGTACCACTCGATGATGCCGTGTAAGACTTCGCCGTCGGTGAGTACAATCACCATCGGAGTCTTGGTGTTCATCTGCTTGATGTAATAAAAGTTTTCCGCGTTTGTCTGGTCGGGCGGAATCTGTTTTTTGGGCGCGGCAGCGGCAGACTTGGCCGAAGAACTCGACTTTTCTCTCGTTTCCGAGAGCGGGGCGCGTAAGCTGCGGCGGATCGGTGTATCCAAATGAGGGCTCCTTGGGGATTAATAGAATTATAAGCGGAATTCTAAAAATGGGATTAACCGGCTGGGACCATGTCGCGCAATTCGATGGCGAAAGCGTCCAGGGCGATGCCCTTCTGGATATTGCGGCGCAGCAAACGAGCCATCTCGTCGGTGAGGTGGACGGCGCGCCGTAGCCACGGGAAACCAACGGCGTCGGCGATCGCGCGCAACTGCCTGGCGATGTCGGGATTGCGGATCTCCTGAAAGCCATGGGCGAGCATCAGGATGTCCTCGAGCAGTAAGAAGAGCACTTCTAAATAGCTGTCCAGCTTCTCTGATTTGGACGCGGTGATCGATTCGACATTCTTGAGCCACGCGCCGAATGGGGCTCGGCGGCTGGCGACTTCAAGAAGATTCAACATCGCCGCGCGGCGGCGGTCGAAGGCCTCAAGATCGATCGAAGCTGCGGCGCCGGGCGACCCATTGCCGAGGCGTGCGCGCCGCGTGGGTTGATCGAGGCCGCGCGCGCTCAGGAAGGCTTCCAGTTCCGGCTCGGCCAAGCGATTCAAGCGAATGCTCACCGAGCGCGAGCGGATGGTCGGCAGCAAGTCATAGGCGTTTTCGGCGGTCATGAAGATGAGCAGGTGGTCGGGGGGCTCCTCCAAAACCTTCAACAGAGAGTTGGCGGCCTGCTCGTTGGCGCGGTCGATTTGATCGATCAGGAAGACGCGGCGCTTGCCGCGAGAGGGTTGCAGCCGGGCTTGGTCCTTTAGCAGGCGCATCTGCTGGATGGACACCTGGCGCAGTGGGCCGTCCGGGGCGAAGGTGACAAAGTCGGCGTGGGACGACAGCATCAGTGGGTCGTCGCTGCGTTTGTCGCTGGGGAGCTTTTCGCGCTCGGCCAGCAGTTCGATATTGTGCGGCAGAAAGAGATCGTCTTGCTCGATTTTGGCCAGATCGGCGGGCTTTGCCTCGAGGATCACCGAGGCGAAGCGGCGCACCAGCGTGGCCTTGCCCACACCCCCCGGTCCGGCAAGAAGAATGGTTTGAGGGATGCGGCCGGTGGCCAACATCTCGGTGAGCGTTTCGACCGCGGTCCAATTGCCGTAGAAGTTATCGATCACGGCGGGCCCACCTTTCTGAAACGATGTCCCAGATGTCGGCGGCAATCGCATCCGGCGACCGCTCGCCATCGACTGTCACAATTCGTTCGGGATGCGTCGCGGCCATGGCCTCGTAGGCGGCGAACACGGCGTTGTGGAAGTCGCCAGCCTCGGCCTCAAGCCGGTCTTTCGATTGCTCACGCAAACGCTCGGCGCTCACTTCCGGACGGATGCGCAGGTAGAGCGTTAGCGACGGTTCGGTGCCCCGGCAGGCGATCCCGTGCAGTTGGCTGACGAGAATCTGGCCCAGCCCCCGGGCGACGCCCTGGTAGGCCAACGTGGAGTCCGTGTAGCGGTCTGAGACGACCAGTGCGCCGGCTGCGAGCGCGGGCCGGATTTGCTCGTCGACATTTTGCGCGCGGTTGGCGAAGTAAAGCAACAGCTCGGCGGTGGGCGAGACGGGATTGCCGGGGCGCAGCAGGATCTCGCGGATCTGGCGGCCGACGTCGGATCCGCCGGGTTCGCGGTTCAACAAATAGGCAATGCCGTTGGCGTCCAGCTTGGCCGTAAGTAGATTCAATTGCGTCGACTTGCCGCTGCAGTCGATCCCTTCAATGCTTAAAAACAGTCCCGAAGGCATCTGGCTATTCCGGGTCGACTTTCGTGTCGTCGAGGACAAAGTGAAAGAGCTTGCGAAGGTCGGTCCAAGCTTCCTTCTTGGCCTCAACGTTGTAAGCGCGCAGCAGGTAGGAAGGATGGTAAGTCACCATCAACGGGATGCCGTGCCAGCGCTGCCAATTGCCGCGCATCTTGGTGACGCCCTCTTTCGAGTTCAATAGCGCTTTGGCTGCCGTGGCCCCCAGCGCGCAGATCGCCTTGGGCTGGATTGCCATCAATTGGCGAAACAGGAACTGCCCGCAGATCTCCATCTCGTCGGGGAGAGGCGTGCGGTTTTCAGGCGGGCGGCACTTGACGACGTTACAGATGTAGCAATCTTCGCGGCGCAACGGCAGACTGTCTTTCGCGGCCGTGCCGTCGATCATTTGAGTCAGCAACTGCCCGGCCCGACCTACGAATGGGAAGCCTTGTTCGTCCTCATCCGCGCCCGGGCCCTCGCCGACAAAGACCAGGCGCGCGCGCTCATCGCCAGAGCCGTAGACGATCGACTTGCGGGTCTTGCACAGGCCGCAGCGTTTGCAATCGCCGATGTCTTCGCGGATTTTAGCCAGGGTGTCGCCGACGGGGGCAAGAGTGGGGAGGACGATTTCCATAGTGGGAGCTTTGGGGGTTGAGATCGCTTTGGGCGCGGGGGCAGCCGCTGGGATTGGCACCGATGAAGGGACTGGCGCAGGCGAAGGGACTGGCGCAGGCGCGCCCGCCGTGAACACTGGCATCGAGCTCAGGTTCAGGTGTGTGATCCCTAGATCTTTGTAGTATTCCAGATATTGTCGAACTTGTTCGGCGGTCATCGGCTTAGCGGCGGGCGCTCAGACGTAGGTTAGCAATCTGGTCGAGAATGGCGGCCGCGATGGTGGCTTTGGCCGCCTTGGCGATCGCCACTGGATCCCCACCGCGCCTGACGAGCAGCACTTCATTCTCGTCGCTCTCAAAGCCGGTGCCGCTTTGGCCCACCAAGTTGGCGACGACCATGTCGCAATTCTTCGCTTCCAACTTTCGCCTCGCCTCGGCCAGCAAGTTCTCGGTCTCGGCGGCGAATCCAATCACGACACGGGAGCCTTTGATTTTTCCCACCTCGGCCAGGATGTCGCTGGTGGGTTCGAGTTCGATCGAGAGCAGCGCCGAGGTCTTCTTTAATTTTCGATTGGCTGGCTTGGATGGCCGATAGTCCGCTACCGCCGCGACGGAGATAAAAACCGAGGCCGCTTCCAGACGGCCCAGCACGGCGTTCTTCATCTCTTCGGCCGATTCAACGCGCACCATCTCCACCTTGGGCGGAGCGGCGATCGCGACAGGCCCGCTGACGAGAATGACTTTAGCCCCGCGCAGCGCGGCGTTGGCCGCAATGGCATAACCCATCTTTCCTGAACTGCGGTTGGTGATCGTCCGCACGGGGTCGATCGCTTCCTGGGTTGGCCCGGCGGTAATGAGAATGGTTTCGCCCGCTAGATCGCCTCGGCCCTGGAGTTGAGCTGTGACGGCATCGGCAATCTCAAGTGGCTCGGCCAATCGCCCCGCGCCCACCATGCCGCACGCCAAGTCTCCGGCGTCCGGCCCGACGATGGAGTATCCGCGCTCCCGAAGCAACTTGAGGTTGGCTTGAGTCGCGGCATGATTCCACATATTGGTGTTCATAGCTGGCGCCAGCAGCACCGGGCCGGTGAAAGCCAAATGCATCGTGGTGAGGAAATCACCCGCCAAGCCGTGCGCAAATTGGGCTAGCAAGTCTGCTGTGGCGGGGGCGACGACAAGCAGGTCGTTCTCAAGCGCGACATCGATGTGTTCAATGGCGCTGGACAGCACAGAACTGGGGTCCGCTTGGCCCGCGAACAGGTTCGTGATGACCTTGGTGTGGGTGAGCGAAGCCAGCGCCAGGGGGGTAATAAACTGTGTGGCGGCCGCGGTCATGACGGGCTGCACCCGATAGCCGCGCTGCACAAGCAGTCTTGCCAACTCAGCGGATTTATAAGCTGCGATCCCTCCGCCGATTCCTAGAATGACGCGAGGTGTTCGATCGCCTTCCGGCCGCATGAAGTCCTAGGATTCTTCTTCGACAACGGGCTCGACGGCTCCCGCAATGTGATACTGCACCAAACCGCGGCGGGTTTCTTCCATCGCCACTACGGTCGCTTTGCGCGACATGGTGGGCAGAAAGGAGCGCTGACCGGCCTGCAACTGGCGGGCCCGCTTGGCCGCAACGATGATGAAGCGGTAGGTTGACAGATCCGGATCATCGGGAATAATGAAATTCGGATTGATACGCGTAGCAAGTTTCGCTTCAGCCATAGCTTTCAGTATCTCGCACTTCGCCTACCCGTGCGCACCCCTACTCGAGATTGAGCGATTGCTCGCGAATGCGTTCGACGTCGGTCTTGATGGCAAGTCCGATTTCGGTGATCTTCAGCCCCAATTCGCCCGCGTTGTTCGATTTCGAGAGGATCGTGTTGGTTTCGCGGTTCATTTCCTGCAGCAGAAAGTCGATCTTTTTGCCGGCATCGCCTCCCTTGGTCAGCAGGGTGTCCAGGTGGGCGCAGTGCGTCAACAGGCGCGTGACTTCTTCTTCGACGTCCCCGCGATCGGCAAGAAACGCGGCCTCTTGGGCCAGACGCGACGGGTCAATTGCCTGGCCGCCCAGCAGGTCGGCGATCTTGGTTTCGATACGCTGCTTCAACAAGGGCAGGATCTCGCCACGCAGCGCGCGAACTTCGCCTGCGCGGACGCGAATGCTCGCGTTGTACTCCACCATTTGTTGCGCCAGCGCCTTACCCTCGCGCTCGCGTTGAATGTTGAGCTCTGCCAGGGCCTCGTCCAAGGTCTCGACAATGGCCTGTTGCAAGTCCTCGGCGATCTCATCCTCGCGCGACTCAACCAGCATCCCGGGCAAGCGCAGCGCCTCGTTCAGATTTGGCTTGCCGACCTCGGAGAATTCCTTCTCCACCGACGCAAACAGCTCCAAATAAGCGCCAAGCAATTTGCGATTCACCTGCAAAGCCTGTTCGCTCGCCTCACGCATCAGCGAGCAGCGAATGTCGATGTGGCCGCGCGAGACCGCCGCGCGGGCAGCGTTGCGCATTGCCCCTTCGATTGGATCGAAGAAACTGCTCATGTGAAAGTGCAAGTCGAGCGCGCGATGATTGACCGTCTTGATCGAAAGCGTCAACTCGCCCACAGGGAGCGAGCGGCGGACGCGGGCGTAGCCGGTCATACTGCGAATGTTCATGAGCCTCCCAGCGTAGCGGATTCCTGAAACTGAAGCTCGTGCAGTCGGGCATAGAGGCCGCCTTGGGCCAGCAGTTCTTCATGCGTTCCGCTTTGCGCGATTTGACCTTGATCGAGAACGAGAATGCGGTCGGCGCGGCGAATGGTCGACAAGCGATGGGCGATGACGATCACCGTGCGTTGAGCCATCAGATTGGCCAGCGCCTGTTGCACCAGCACCTCGGATTCAGCGTCCAAATGCGATGTGGCCTCGTCCAGAATCAGGATGGGCGCATTGCGCAGCACCGCCCGGGCAATGGCGAGACGCTGACGCTGGCCGCCGCTCAGTTTGACGCCGCGCTCGCCGATGCGGGTCTCGTAGCCGTTCGGCATGCGCAGAATAAATTCGTCGGCGATCGCGGTGCGGGCGGCGCGCTCAACGTCCTCCATCGACGCCTCCGGCTGGCTGTAACGAATATTGTTGGCCACGGTGTCGTCAAATAAAAAGGTCTCCTGGGCAACGGTGGCGATCTGGGCGCGCAGGCTGTTCATCGTCACCTCGCGCAGATCGACTCCGTCGATCAAGATGCGCCCGCCGGTGGGATCGTACAGACGTGGCACCAAAGAGGCCAGCGTCGTCTTGCCCGCGCCACTGGGCCCCGCGAGAGCGATGATTTGCCCCGCCTGGACCGTGAGGTCGACGCCCTTGAGAATATCGGCGTGCCCGTCGCCGGACGTCGGATAGCGAAAGCGCACGCCCTCAAAGCGGATCGCATCTTTAAACGGAGCAAGCGTCCTGGCATTGGGGCGATCGGCCACGCCGGGGGCCGTGTCAAGATACTCAAAGACACGCTGCGCGGATCCGGTGGCTTGTTGAAAAATGTTGTGGATGCCGGTGAGGCGCTTGACCGGCTCATAGAGCATCATGAGCGCGATGACGAAGCTGGTGAACTCGCCCGAAGTCATCGAATTCGCCTGGATCTGCGTACGCGCGTAGCTGAGTAGGCCGACGATCGTCAGCGCGCCGAGAAACTCGATGATGGGAGAAGGCATCGCCTGTTGGGCGACGTAGCGTAGATTCGATTTGCGCAGCAGCAGCGCCGCCGCCTCAAAGCGCTTAGCCTCCACCGCTTCGCCATTGAAGCTGCGCACCACTTGCTGGCCGCTAATGGCTTCCTGCAAAATGTGATTGAGTTGCGCGGCGTCGTCTTGGGCGGTGCGCGTCGTCCGGCGGATGCGGCGACCCAGGCGCGCCGTGGGCACCAGCACGAAGGGCAGCACGGTGAGCGAGAATAGCGCCAACTTCCAGTCATGGCCGACCAGCACGCACATCAGCCCGATGGCGGAAAAGGTTTGCCGAAGCCAGTCCGCCATCATTTGAGAGATGGCAACTTGAATCTTTTCGATGTCATTCATGATGGACGACATCAGCTTGCCGGTGGAGTTCACCTCAAAGAAGCTCGCGTCCTGGCGCAGCACATGCTCGAAGACGCGCTGGCGCAGATCGGTTACCGAGCGGAAGCCGACGTAGCTCACCAGATAGTTGCCAATGTAATCGCTCAGGCCCTTGATGGCGAAGACGGCGAGTATCGCAAAAGCCACCATCGACCAAACCTGTTCGATCTGCGGCGGGATGAACCAGTCCAGATACACGGGTTTGTTCAGGAATGGAATGGTGGCGATCAACACGCGCGCCTCACCCGCCGCCGGATTCAGAACACGGTCGAAAAGCGGCTTGATCAGCAGCGCCATGGACGCCTGGCATACTCCGACGACGGCCATAAAGAACACCGACGCGAGCAACGCCGGCCAATAGTGCAGCCCCAGGCGAATGACGCGCTTCATGCGATCGCTCTCAACTTGGCCAGCGCCTCAACTGCTTGGGTAGTGGTGATTCTGTCCATGCCGGCCGGGGAATGCAGCACCTGCGCCTCGGTCCGCCAAGGAGCCCAAATCGTGGGATTAGACGGCCCGTACAACACGGCTACCGGCACGCCAAAGGCCGCCGCCATGTGCGCCGGTCCGCTATCGTTGCCGAAGAACAGCGACGCGGAAGCTAGTAGCGATTTCGACTTGCGCAGATCGGACGAAATCTCCACCGGCCAAGGCGTGAAAGGTTCGGGGTCGTCGCCCGGGCCTCCGATAAAGATCGGTTCCAATTGCAGAGCCTTGCGCATGAATTCGGCAACCTCAAGAAAGCGCCGCGCGGGCCATGCCTTCTCGGGCGATGAGGCATAGGGGTGGATCACGGCGTATGCGCCGTCGCGCCAGCGTTTGGCGCTAAATAGGCGAGCGCGCGGCACCGGCTGGACCGGCACGCCCAAATAGAACATGGCCGCTGCGGCGTGCTCCGCCGTGTGCACCACGCGTTCCTCGCCAAGAATCTCTTGTGCCCGTGGGATGCGCACGTTATAGAAAAGCGAGTAGCGATAATGGGCGAAGCCCGCACGGTAACCCGCCATTGAGCCAGCGGTTAAAAACAAGCTACGCGTGCCGCCGTGCAGATTGACACTGAGAGCTGGCTTCCAACGCCTCAATAAGGACACGCTGGGCATGACTATATCGTCAATGTCGGGGTTCTCTTCAAACAAAGGGACAAAGCGCGGCTCAACGACAACCGATAGCTTGAGGTCCGGCCGGTGCGATTTCAGCAAGTGGATCGCTGGCGTAGACAGCACGCAGTCCCCAAGCGAACGTAAGCGAATGATCGCCACGCGCGAACTCTCGGGCAAGCGTTCGAGGACGCTGGGCATTTTTTATTCTTCGATTTTCGCTTCGTCCACCAGCATTACCGGAATGTCGTCCCGGATCGGGTAGACGCGCTTG
>JANXUM010000209.1 GCA_025356215.1 Bryobacter sp.
ATCGCCGCCAAAACCCAATCCCACTCCACATGAAAGTCTTAGCCTTCGAATGCCGCTGCGGCGTCGATCTGGCCACTCTGCTTCGCAACCTCGGCTGGACCCCCACGAAGCCGTCGAATTTGTCGCCGCCCTCAAAGCAGGCAAATATGAGCAGGTGATCTTCCTCATCGGCGTCGCCGTCCATCGCCTCGCAAAAATCGAGCTGCCCATCGACCAACTCCCACAGGTCGTCACGATCGCCCGCGGCCCCAAGCCCGCCACCTGGCGCGAAACCCTCCCGAATAACTCTTCTCCAAACAAATCCGTGTGCATTCGTGTGAATCCGTGGCCCAAAAAAATCCCCTCCCGCCCAAACCATTCACTGAAAAAGAAAGTTTATTTCTCCTTTACTTTCAACAAATAAATCAAACTCTCGCGAATCCCAGCACGCCTCTCCCCTAGCCTGTTCTCAAGCGCAACCATTGCGCAATCAATCGCCAACTGTAGGAGAAACACGCTGCTATGTCCAATTCATCTTCGATTTCCGCTGCTAAGCTCGCCGCCAACCGCGCCAACGCTCAGCTCTCAACTGGTCCCAACACCCCCGAAGGCCTCAAAGCCTCCGCTGTCAATTCCGTCACCCACGGGCTAAGTTCCAGCCCCGAACTCCTCTTCGCTGCCCATCCCGCCGAGCGCGATGCCTACCGGGAGCACGCGCAAAAACTCCGAAAAGACTGCCAACCCGAAACCAACCTCGAAGAAGATGCTTTCCAGCGCCATGCCTGGGCCACTTTCCAGGCCAAACGGGCCCGCAGTCTCGAAACTTTGGCCGAAGACCGCTGGCTCGAAGATCCCGATGACGCCAAACGTTTCTCCCAAATGGAGCGCGTCGTCAAACTCGCCGCCTCCCAGGAGCGCCGCGCCGACAAAGCCATGCGCGAACTCCGTCAACTGCAAAAAGACCGCTTTGCCGCCTACGAAGTCTACGCCGAGCACTGCGTCATGGGCGAGGAAGTCCATATTCCCAAATCCCTACCCACCGCCGACATCCGAAAATCCGACATGGGCCACACTAGCCCAAATTACATAGCGCAATTCCTGCTCTATCAAACCAAAAAGGTGAAAGACACAGCGAAAAGAATGCTAAAAGATGCCAAAATCAACGCTCCGAAATACGACGATCCAAACGAAGCCAACCCTCTCCGCAACCTCTCCCTCGATGAGCTCCTCAAGCTGGCCGAAAAAGTCGGAATCCAAAAATAACAAGGCAAAATCATGTCCGAACAGATCTTCAAGCTCCAACCCAACCGTACGATGCACTTGCGCGGCTTCGATTCCTTCGGCGCCGCCGCCGCCATCCACCACGCCACCGCCACAGCTTTCAGTGTCAGCGGCGTCTTCCGCGATGCGGCCGACTTCGCCGTCCTCATCCTCCACGACGCCGACAATTTCTACGAACACTCGCGCCTGAAGTATCTGCCCGATTTCGATTTCGACAGCCTCACGCTCCAGTTCGACGCCACTTACTCAGGCCTCCGTCCTATCGATTCGCCCCGCTACGCCACCATCGATTGGCCCTATCTCGACGTCATCAAGGCCGATAACTCCACTGCTCGTGTTCGTTTAAGTGACCACGCCACACTTCAGTCCGGCACTTACACCAAAGCCAGCGCAAAGTTCACGATCATTGACGGCGGTCTCAAGGAATTCGACCGTCTCACCCTCTGGTATCAGAACTTCGCCTTCGATTACCTCGTGCCCAAAGTCGAATGCGCCTACGCCTTCAACGGTGCCGGTGCCGGAACCGTCCACCGCATCGCCATCGGCTCGGTGAATTACGATTACACAGAACTCGCCACCGACACCAACACAAGCATCGCCACTAACCTGGCCGCCTTGGTCAACGCCTCTCCTCAACTCAGCGCTACAACCGGCCCGGCCAACCAAGTCAACCTTCGGACTAAGCTCGACGACGAGCAACCGCGCGTCATCTCCAGTTCGGCGTCTACTTCGACTTATACCCTTTACGGCATCGGCCCTCAGGCCGTCGCCGCCAATCTTGCTTGGCAAATCAACTCCGTCGATTGGACCGGCCTCCAGATCGCGCTCCCTCTGGAGGCGAGCGCCGCCTCCGGCATCCTCACCGTCCGTTCCGCCAAAGCCGGCGTCGACGGCAACGCACTCTCCATGTACGCCGTCGCCAAAAACACCCGCCTCACCACCTCGGCGTCGCAACTCAATTTCACCGGCGCTTCTTCGGATTGCACTTGGCGCGTCACCCTTGATTTCACCGCGCTCGGTATCCCAGCAATTCGCCAAATGTGGCTCACCCTCGCTCCCCCTCTCGCCAATGGTGCCGCACTCGCGGATACCGAATGGCAAGCCGACTTCACCAATTGGACCCTTACCGGCCCCCTCGCCAAGCGCAAGCTCCAGGTCGCCGGCCTTGATTCCGTTCGCATCGAAGAAGACTCCTCGTGGTGCAAATACACCGGAGCTTGGTCGCAACAAACGGGCTTTTACTCTGGTTCCTTTTCCCGCCGCGCTGTCACAAACGGAGCCAAAATCGACATTTTCTACGCCTCAAACGTCACCCACGACCTCTACATCGGCACAACACTTTTTGCTGACCGCGGCGAGGTCGGCGTACGCTTTGACAACGACACTGAAACTACCCACAATTTCGCCGTCTCGGCTGAAGCCCCCATCTACGCCCGCCGAAAGCTCCGTTCCAACGTCGCCGCCGGGCGCCACAACGTCACCATCACCCTCAGGAACGACGCGATCTTCGACTTCGATTTCCTCGAAGCTGCCGCGCCCTCCGATGTCCCCGCGCCACTGCCGGCACGCGACAATGTCTCCCCAGCGCTCGATTACTCAACCGATCACACCTACAAACTCCCCCCCGCTCGCATCCACTGGATCTTCGACCAACTCGGCTTTGCCGGACCGATGAATGAATATCTCGGCGTCTTCTGGTGGAACCAGCGCAAGCGCATCAATGCCACCATCCCGTCCGCCACCGTCACCTTCAGCGGCACCTTCCAACCCGGCGATCAGGTCATCCTCTGGATTGGCGGCAGCCCCATTGGCAAGACCGTCTTCCCGAACGAAACGAACCCAATCCTCGCCCTCCACATGGCGAACTTCATCAATGCAACGCTCGTCGGCGTCTACGCCCAAGTAAGTGGAGCAACGCTCATCATTACAAACCGATCTCCAACCGGCGCTTACTCCTTCTCACTTACACAAGAACTCCAACTCACAACTGGCTCCACCGGCACCGTCGCCATCTCCGGCTCACTCACTGGCGGCGATCCCGGTAAGTGGGAGATCGATCTAACTCAAACGCCGCCACTCAACCGCGCCGCGCGCGACTGGCACGCCGACTTCTTCTCCGAGGCCAACACCCGCTCCCGCGACTTGGTCACCGCTTGCTCCATGGAATTGGTCAATCCCCCAACCGGCTTTGCCGCCACCTTCCCCGACGGCGCGCCCGTCATCACCGACGTCGGCTTCGCCAGCCTCAGTTCCACCCACTGCGCCTTCAATACCGACATGCGCAATTACCAGAAGGACGTTTACCTGCAACTGGCCGACCTCCAAGCTACCGCCGGTCTCGTTCCCAATCTCCAATTCGGCGAGTTCCTCTGGTGGTTCTTCACCAATCAAACGTCGGCCAACCCCAGTGGCGGAATGGCGATGTACGATGCCGAGACAATGGCGCTTGCCGCCGCCGCCCTCGGCCGTCCGCTCTATACCTTCCGCAAGCCAACCGATTCGCCCAACGTCAACGGCGGCGCTGACGCCACCTTCCTGCGCAACCGTCTCCGCGATCACATCGCCGCCCTCCGCGCCCACGTCCTCGCCACCCACTCCAACGCCCGCTTCGAACTGCTGTATCCCTATGACGTCAACCACCCCACTCCGGCTGGCATCCACCAACTCGGCGGCGCGCTAAACTTCTTCGTCAATCTCCCAACTGAATTCAAAACCAAACCCGGCAGCGGTCTGGACACATTCAAGATGGAGGCGCTCGATTTCGGCGCCTGGAACCGCTCGCTCGACCTGGCCCGCACGGCGATCGAATTCCCCATCGACCTCGGCTGGCCCAAAGACTCACTGCGCTACTTGGTCCCCGTTTTCCGCGGCGGTTCCGCCTGGGAAAAAGAATATATGGAAGCCAAAGGCCTAGGCATTCCCGTGATCAATTTCTGGGCCTTCGACCACTTCAATCTATACAACCTCGACTGCCGCGAACCCGAGCGCTTCGCCACCGTCCAGTCAACCGCCTAACGTCTTACCATAGTAAGCTTGAAAGATGATCAATGTCACGCTTTCGACCAAAGGCCAAGTAGTGATTCCCAAGACCGTGCGCGATCAACTAAAGCTCAAGCCTGGGGCCAGCCTTACCCTCGAAATCATTGGGTCTCAGATCGTAATCGGCTCCTCGGCCCGCAAGCGCGGGGATTGGCGTAAGCTTCAAGGACTCTTCAAGGGCCCTGAATCGACTGCGGAAATCATGGCCGAAGCGAAACGGGAGGAACTGGAGATTGAAGACCGGAAACTCGCTAGTCTTTGATTCCTGGGCGATGCTTTGCTGGATCCGTGAGGAAGCTTCAGCATTGCGCGTTCGGCTTCTTCTCGAGATGGCGGAACGACAAGAAATTGTGATCTCGATGTCCTGGATTAACATCGGCGCGGTGTACTACATGCTGGTGAGGAAAAGTGGCAAGCGGTCCGCCCAAAAATTCATGACCCTCTTACCGGAATTGCCGTTAGCTCTTCTGATGCCAGACGTATCGTCGATCATGGCGGCGGCCAAGCTGAAATCTACCCGCCGCCTCTCCTACGCTGACGCCTTCGCCGCCAACCTCGCCATCGACCTCGGCGCAACGCTGGTCACCGGCGACCCGGAACTCGCTCAGATGACCGACAAATTCGACGTCGAATGGCTTGGCTCCCCAACCCCCTAGCGCAGCACTCGCCCAATAAACTCCTCCGCCTTCGGGTCTTTGGATCGCGCCAGCCAAAAGAATGCCTTCTTCTGCCGCTTCGCATTCTTCTGGTCCCGCGCCAGAGCGATCAACGTCTCGGTCGCACTCGGGTCCCGATGCAGCGAGATCGCATACATCCCGCTATCGTCCTCCCGATTGGCCAAATACCGCACACTCGCCGCCGCGCTCACTCCAGGCAGCATCGTCACGGTCTGCGTTCCCGCGTCAATCTCGCAATCCTCGCTCGCCAACAGCATCTTGTCCACCTTGCCATGATCCACGTGGAACAATATCCGCAAGGTCTTGGGCCCATCCAGCATGATCTTCTTCTGGCTCGATGTCACCCCGCCGCTCCAGTTGCTGCACACACTGTCGTGCCCGCTCAACATCGGCACTTCATAGCCAACCCACTTCACTCCCGCAGGCGAGGCGGCCGCCAGGGCCGCCCCCAAATCCTGCCCGCAAGACGGCAGGGCCACCAACAACGCCAGCGCCGCCCACCTCATTTCAGAATCTCCATCATGTAGTCGCTGGACTCTTTGCTGTTCATCATGCTCAGCCACCGCACCGCTTCCTTCTTCAGCGCCGCGTCCTTCTCCCCCCGCGCCACCTGCACCAGTTCCTTGGCACCGCCCCCAATGAAGAGCGCGTTCAAGACCTCTTTTTTTGCCTTCACCGTTGACTCTCCCGGATACAACTGAGCCAACGCTTCCTTGCCGCCGCTCACTCCCAGCCAATGAATCGCCTGCAGCCGCAATGCCTCATCCTGCTCGTCCTTGGCCAGCGCCGCCAGCCGCTCCTTGTCCCCCATGATCATGTAGCTGTGCAGGACCTCCTTTTTCACCGAGGCGTCCGCGCCGCTCTTGTAAACCTCCTCCAGCATCGCTCCGTTCTTCCGTCCGCCGATGCCAAGGTTATGGATCGCCAGCTTCTGCATCTCCGGGTTCCCGTTCGCCTTCGCGATCCTGCCGACAGACTCAATCGCCTTTGCGCTCCCGCTCTGGCTCAGCACAAACAGCGCCTGCTTCTTCAATCGCATGCTCTTCTGCGAAGCCAGAATCTGCTCCAGCATCGGGATGCTCCGCTCCGGTTCGGCGTTCATCAACCCCTGAATCGCCATCAGCTTCAAGTCCTCATCGGCCTGCTCCTCGGGTGAGATCTTCTTACCCGACGCCTGGTTGATCTCAAGCTGCAAAGCCTTGGCGTCGCCCATCCAGGAGCTCTTGCCAAACTTCGCCTGCATGTCGGCAATCAATTGCAGCGCCGTCGCTCTCTCTCCCAGCTTGTTCTGCGCATAAGCGCTCCAATACATCGCCGCGTCCGCGCGCGAACTGGCCGAGGCGATCTCCGCCCGCAGCTTCGCCAGCGCTTCGCTGTACTCCTTGCTGTCGATCATCGACAGCGCCGCCTGGTAGTTCTTCTCATCGGCCCCCATCATTAGGGCGGCCATCGCCGTCATTGCCAATATCCGTTTCATTCTTCGGCTAACTCCTTACCTTGTTTCTGTTCGTGTTCGAGGAGGCGCACGCGAAAGAGAAGACCCTGTTCACGAATGCGTGCCTGGAGTGCCGTGGCTTCCTCTCGGCTCATGGTTTCGGGGCTGCGGGCGATTTCGACGAGCATCCGCTCGACTTCCTCCAATAGCTCCGCTGTCTGTAACTGTCCGGCCTGCGTCGCGCTCCGCCGCAACAGCCTGTTGCTCGATATCAACTCCTCCGCCCGCGCCCTCGTCGCTCGCCCGTTCGAAGTCTCAATCAACACGATCTTTGTCCGGTCCAGATGCTCAACGGTCGCCGCCCGCAGCAGTTGCTCCTGCGGCAGGTATGCGATCGCTGTAACCCCGTCCGGCGCCTTTGTCACGCGTCCCGCCAGGAACGCTACCACCAGCGCGGCCGCCGCCAACGCCGGTACGGCGAACCAGGTCCAGCGCCGCTGTGGCCGCGCTTCGGCCTCAATCCCACGCGACACCCGCGCCCAGATCCGCGCCTCAAACCCGGCGTCCGGCTCGGGGATCTTCAGCTCTTCATCGTCCAAGTGCATATCGCCTCAATTTCTCCACCGCCCGGAACACGCTGTGTTTGGCCGCGCTGCTTCCGATCGACAGCCGCTCGCTGATCTCGGGAATCGATTGCCCTTCGATGTGCCGCATGACAAACGCCTCCCGCTCCTGCTCGCTTAACGATTCCATCCCCCGCCCCAGCGTCTCGCGGATGCGCGCGCTCTCCAGCAATCGGTCCGGCTGGGGAGCCGTGTCCACCACCTCCGGGAACTCGTCCCCTTGTTCGACCACCCGCTTGCGCCGCCTCACCAGGTCCAGCGAATAGTTGGCCGCGATCCTCTGAATCCAGGTCCCAAAGCTGGCCCGCTCGTCAAAGCGATCGAGGTTCCGGTAGGCCCGTAGAAAGCTCTCCTGCACCGCGTCTTCACTATCCCCTTCATTGCGTGTGATGCGGTAAGCCACCCGAAACAAGGTCCGGCCATGGCGCTCCACCAAGTACTGGTAAGCACCCTTGTCGCCGGCCCGGATTTGGCCGATCAACTCGGCGTCAGTCCCCTGCATCTGTCCTATAGACTGGCAGGCCGCCCGCCGGTTAGCCCAATTTTCTAGCGATGTGCGAAATGATGTGATACCCGACAATGAACTTGAAGGGCGTCTCCCCCATCGTGTAATGCCCGCACGGCAGCACGACCAGCTTGTGCGGCGCGCCCGACTGCTTCACGCACGCCAGGATCTCCTCTGAGTACTGCGGCAAGAACGTCGTGTCGTAGGTCGTGTAGATGAACAGGTTCTTCTTCTCCTGATCCTTCGCGAACTGCTTCATGTAATGCCGCGGGCTCATCGCGTCCCACACTTTCTGCAAGCGCTCCAGGCTCAGATTCTCCTCAAGGCTCTTCTTGATGTGCCTCGTCGACAACCCCGTCCACACCACGTCTCCAAAGCGCGCCGAGCAGTGATTGAACACGTTCACCTTCAATCGCTTGTCAAACGCGCTCGCCAGAAACGCGTAGCAGGACCCCAGGCTCGTCCCTACAATCCCGACATGCTCATAGCCCGACTGCTCGAACCAGTCCACACACGCCCGGATGTCCAGCACCGCCTGCCGTGTCGCGTGCAGCGTCCTGCCAATGTTCGACGACACCGCGTAGTCCGCCCGCGTCAACGGCGGCGGCATCCGTCCGTCGTGATACGGCAGGCTCAAGCGCAGTGCCGGAATCCCCAGCTTCTGAAAGCCCTGGCACAGCGCGACGTGCTGGTTGGGCGATGAGTTCCAATGCGGCAACACGATCACTGCCCGCTTGCGCTTGTTCTCCTTGCCGTCCAGCATCGGGAACCAGCGCCCTTCCACAAGATTGTTCTCGGGGTACGGCGATTCAACCGGCGAGGTAAAGCGCAGCCACTCGCCGTCTAGCGTAAAGTCGGTCGGCGTCTTGTGCTGAAAGTACTCCGCCCCGTTGGCGATTGCCGCCCGGTTCACCTCGCCAATCCAAGCCTCCTCGTCACCGCCGCCAAAGGCGCGCAAGCCCGGGATTGGCAAATCCGCCAGCCACTCCGTCCCCCACTCGAACGGACGCACCACCCGGTCCGTTGACCGCGTCGCCAAGTCCGTCTCCCAACGATCCAACCAACGTTCGTACCTGCGCTTGATCATGCCTTCGCCCCCGCCAGCGGCACGTTGTCTTTGACGTGTTCCATCGTTGCCATCTCCGAGATCGCCGCCGTTAGATTCGGATTCCGCAGGTTCCACACATAGGCCTTCATCATCGGCTTGATGTCGCCCGGCACCGCCGCCTGCAGCGCCGCCATGTGCGCCGGCGGAGTCTCTCGCGGAGCCCTGAAGTTGAACGGCCGCGCGCTCTTCATCGAGATGATTCCCATCCCCGCCTTACGCGCCGCCGCCATCGCCCCGTTGACGTACGGCGCGTTCACCATGTTGTAGGCCACCATCGCCGCCGAGTACATCTTGATCTTCGCCGCCGCCTCTAGGATGCCGCCCGGGTCGGTGTGCGACGACACTCCCAGGTGCCGCGCCTTGCCCGCCTTCTTCAAGACCTCGAAGGCCTCAAAAATCTCCGGGTGATTCAGGATCTCATACGGCGTGTTCGCTCCGTGCGGGCACATCAGCAGATCCAGATGATCCGTTCCCAGCGTCGCCAGTGTCTTGTCGACGCTGTCCAGGATCAGTTGCTTGTAGTTCTTCCGCCGGTCGATCCGGTCACCGTACTGCTTGGCCATCGCGTTGGCTAGCGTCGCCCCGTCCAGTTCCTCGCGCTGCCCGTTGAAGTAGTTGATGAAGTAGTCCGGCGCGTCGGCCTTGCGCCGCGCCACCTCTTCCAGCGCTACTCCCCTGAGACGCTTCTGCTCTGTCGCACCCAAGCTCGCGAAGATGTCCTGATACAGCTTGTTGCGGTTGATGTCCCACAGCGACACCTTTGAGTTCACGAACACTTGATCCCGCCTGCGTGCCTTCAAGACCTGCGCGTACCCGAGCTCGCTCTGGCCTCCGCCATACGCCGGCGCGGTGTCCAGGTAGTTCAAACCCATGTCGATCGCCGCCAGCACGTGGTCGTAGTTCTTCGGCGAGATCGTGTTGCCGCCCATCACGATTTCACTCACCATGTAGCCGCTGCGCCCCAATTGGCGATAGGCCATCCCACTCTGCTTGTTCCGCCACTCGCCCTTCGCTTGGGCACTGGCAGAATCAGCCTTCAGGGCCAGTGCGGACAGCAATAGCTCGCGGCGTCTCATACGGCTAGTTTAGCTGTTCAGAGACGCTTTCCCACTCCAGCATTAGCTTCTCGATCGCCGCCCGCTCCGCCTCCGCCGCGGTCGATACCCGCTGGCTCTCCTCGGCGCTGACGTAGTTGCTCAATTCCGCCTCCAAGCCCGCCAACACCGCCTCGCGCCCAGCCACCTCCGCCTCCACTTCCTTGAGCCGCTTCTCGAGCGACTTTAGCTTCATCGGATTGGCCCGCTTGGCATTCGGCGACCGGTCGTCGCTCGACGCCTTTTCGACAACCGCCGCCACCACCGGCGCGGCCTCTGGCGCGCGCGTCTTCGCCCGCAGATACTCTTCATAGTTGCCAGGGTAAACCTTGACCGCCCCCTCGCCAATCTCGAATACCTTCTTGGCCAACTCATCAATGAAATAGCGGTCGTGGCTGACAAAGACCACCGTGCCCTCATAGTTCTTCAGCGCCCCAAGCAGCACTTCCTTCGCCCGCATGTCCAAGTGGTTGGTCGGCTCGTCCAGAAGCACGAAGTTGGACGGTTGCGTCAGTAGCTTGCACAGCGCGTAGCGGTTACGCTCGCCTCCGCTCAAGACCCCGATCTTCTTGAATACGTCGTCCTCGCGAAACAGAAAGCAGCCCAGCAGGCTGCGCAATTCCGTCTCGGTTGCCCGTGGCGCAGTGGCGCAGAGGTCGTCCAGCAGCACCGAATCCGGGTCCAATGCCTTGTACTGGTCTTGCGCGAAGTAGTCGAACTCCACGTTGTGCCCAAGCGTGTAGGTGCCTTCGCTCAGCGGCTCGGTGCCGGTCAGCAGCTTAATGAGCGTCGACTTGCCCGCGCCGTTGTGTCCCACCAGAGCGATCCGGTCACCGCGCTCGATCATGAAGCTCGCCCCGTCGAAGACCTTCTTCGCCCCGTAACTCTTACCCACGTCTTTGAACTCCGCGACCACCCGCCCGCTGGGCTTCGGGGAGGGGAACTTGAAGTGGATGATCGGTTCCTCTTCGGGGATCTCGATGATCTCCATCTTCTCCAGTTCGCGCAGGCGGCTTTGCGCCTGCTTGGCCTTGGTTGCCTTGGCGCGGAAGCGGTCGACGAAAGCCTCGATCTGTTGCACGCGGTCCTGCTGGTTGCGTTGCGCCGCGCGCATCTGCTCCAGCCGCTCTTCCTTTTGCTTCTGGTAATGCGTGTAGTTACCCGAGAAGATCGTCACCTTCTTGTTCCACACTTCGACGATCTTCGACACTGTCACATCGAGGAAGTAGCGGTCGTGCGAGATCAACACAAAGGTGTTGGGATAGTCGTGGAGATAGTCCTCAAGCCAGTTGCGCGCCTCAAGGTCCAAGTGGTTGGTCGGCTCGTCCAGCAGCAGTGCCTCGGGCTTCTCAAGCAGTAGCTTGGCCAGAGCGATCCGCATCTGCCATCCGCCGCTAAACTCTTCGCACGGCTTGTCCCATTCGTCTTTGCTGAAGCCCAGGCCGGTAAGGATCGTGCCCACCTGCATGTCGATCGTGTAGCCTTCCTTGGCGCGGAACTCCGAGTCCAGGCGGGTGAAGCGATCCGCCGCCGCCGTGTAAGCCTCCGTCGTCGGATCGAGGTCCGACATCTGATGCAGAGCGTCCTCCATCTCGCGCTCGATCTGCCGGATGGGCTCAAAGACGCTGCCGCACTCGGCGAACACGCTGCGCCCCACCATCTTCAATCCATCCTGCGGCAGGTAGCCGATGCGCATGTTGCGCATGGTCGACATGGTTCCCGAATCGATCTCCTCAAGCCCGGCGATGATCTTCATGAAGGTCGACTTGCCGGTCCCGTTGGCACCCACTAAGCCGATGCGGTCTTTGGTACCGATCAACCAATTGACGTCGTCGAATAGCACTTTCGGGCCGAAGCGCTTGCCTACATTGTTGAACTGAATCATCTACTGCCTGGTCAATACCTGTCCGCCGCGTTCGGCTGTCAACTTGCCATTTTCCACCGCTACCTTGCCGTTCACCAGCACTACGTCGAAGCCCGTCGAGTAGGCGTGCGGTGCCTCAAAGGTCGCCACATCCCGTACCTGTTCCGGATCGAAGATCACCACATCGGCCGCGTAGCCCTCGCGCAGCAGCCCGCGGTCCTTGAAGCCAAAAGTCTGCGCTGGCAGCGAGGTCATCTTGCGTACCGCGTCTTCGAGCGAGAGCACTCTTCGCAAGCGCACATACTCGTTAATGACCCGCGCGTTGGTGCCGTAGTTGCGGGGATGCGGCCGGCCCGCGCCCATCGTCACCACGCCGCCGTCGCTGGCGATCGACGTGTTGCGGTAGCGCATGATGTTGGCCACGTCGTCCTCGCTCATCGCCTTGGTCACCACGCTCACCCCGCCACGCTCCATCAGGTCGAGGACTGTGTCGACGTCGGACGCATGCGAGACCGGTAGCCCGCGCATCGTTGAGATCTCTCGCAGGTTCTTGCCAACATACTTTGGCTCGAACGAGCATGAGGCGACGCTAGTGTATTCAAAGTCCGTGTAGCCGCGCTTAGTGTTTTTATCCAGCACGTCGTTGAAGATCTTCTTGCGCGTGGTCGGATCCTTAAGCCGTTCCACCAGCTTGCTCTGCCCGCCGGCGAGGGCCCAGTTGGGCAGGGTTGTGCCGAGGCCGGTTGAGTAGGCGATGTACGGGTATTGGTCGACTGTGATTTCGACGCCCGCAGCCCGGTTCTTCTCGATCAACTCAATCATCTGCGAGGTGTTGCCCCAGAAGGCCTTGGTGTCTTGCTTGAGGTGCGAGATCTGAACCCGCAGGCCCGACTGCTTGCCCACTTCGATGGCTTCTTCGATGGCCTCCATGACTTTGTCGCCCTCGTCGCGCATGTGCGAGGCGTAGACGCCGCCGTAGCGGGCAGCCACTTTTGCCAGCTCAATCAGTTCCGAGGTCGGCGAGTACATGCCGGGCACGTACTCCAGGCCTGTCGAGAAGCCCACCGCCCCCGCCTCCATCGCCTTGGCCACCAGCGCCTTCATACGCTCCATCTCGCCCGGCGTCGCCTTGCGATCGTCCGCGCCGATCACCTCGCGCCTGACCGAATTGTGTCCGATCAAGGTCGCCATGTTGATGCCGATGCGGTTGGCTTTGAGCTTGATAAAGAAGTCGTTCAAGTCTAATTCGGAGCCGCCGCAGTTGCCGGTGACGACGCTGGTCACGCCGTCGCGCAGGAAGTTCTCGGCCTGAGGCTGGCGGGGGATGCCGCCTTCAGCGTGCGTGTGAACGTCGATGAAGCCCGGCGAGACGACGCGGCCGCGAGCGTCGATCTCCTTGGTTCCGGTCTTGTTCGCCAGCTTGCCGATGCTGGCAATCTTCCCCGCGCTGATGCCGATGTCGGCGCGGAACCACGGGTTCGCGCTGCCGTCCACCACACGGGCGTTTCGGATCAATAAGTCGAAGTCGGCACCGGAACAGAGGCATGCCGTAAGGCCAATTGCCAAGAGGGTCTTCATGGGATGTCAGTTTACGAAAAAGTCGAAGCTTCGCGCCAGATAAGCGCGCAACTCATGGCGCGGCACGATGGCGTCCAGGAAGCCGTGCGCCACCAAGAACTCACTGCGTTGGAAGCCCTCGGGCAGTTTCTGGCGGATGGTTTGCTCGATCACGCGCGGGCCAGCGAAGCCGATCAGCGCGCCCGGCTCGGCGATGTTCAGGTCGCCCAACATGGCGAAGGAGGCGGTGACGCCACCGGTTGTCGGATCGGTCAAAATGCTGATGTAGGGGATGCCCGCTTCGTCCAGGCGCATCAAGGCGGAAGAGATCTTCGCCATCTGCATCAAGCTCACCGCGCCCTCTTGCATGCGGGCCCCGCCGGTGGCGCTGACGACGACCAGGGGCTGCTTGCCGGCCAAGGAGCGTTCGATGGCGCGAGTGATCTTCTCACCCACCACTGCGCCCATGCTGCCGCCAATAAATTTCAACTCCATCGCGCAAGCGTTGACTGTGTGCTTGCCGATCTTGCCCTGGCCGCTCAGCACCGCGTCCTTCATCCCGACCGCCGTTTGCATCGAGGAAAGTCTGGACTTGTAGGGCTTCGAATCGGAGAACTCCATCGGATCGGTGGAGACCAGATCCGCATCGAACTCGGTCCAGCCTTCTTCGAACAGCAGGGTCATCCGCTCGCGGGCATCGATTCGGAAGTGATAGCGGCACTTGGGGCAGACGCGCCCGTTGTCCTCCAGATCCTGCCGGAAGATGATTTGCTTACAGCCGTCGCATTTGACCCAAAGGCCTTCCGTGCGTACGGTGCGATCCGCATCGCTGTGGGTAGTATCGACGCCGGGCTTGTCGCGCTTGAACCAAGACATGAATCCTTAGTTTAGCGGGGATAGGGGTGCCCGCGCAGTGTGGCGAAGGCGCGATAGATCTGTTCAGCCAACATGGCCCGGGCCAGCTCATGCGGAAAGGTCATCGCGGACAGGGACAAGAGGAGGTCGGCGCGGGGCTTCCAAAGAGGAGGTAGGCCGTCGTGCCCGCCAACAAGAAATACGATATCGCGCGCCAAACGCTCGCTTTCAGATGTAAATTCAATGAAGCGCGCCGAGTCCCAGGCTTTGCCCGCCGGATCGAGAAAGACCTTGTACGCCGAGCTGTGTTTGGCAAACAAGTCGTAGCGTTCAGGATTGATTTCGCGCATCGAGACCGTAGCCCAACGTCCGCTGCGTTTGAGGAATTCCTCCGCGATAGCATTGGAGTGTTCGTCCCGGGCTTTGCCGATGTAGAGCAGTTCGAGCCGCATGTCGTTACTATAAGGATTCTGGCCATGGCATTGGAACTAAATATCAAAACGCAGGACGGGGGCACCCGGACCCTTCCGCTGCACGAGGCGAATGTGGGCGTGGGGCGCGCCACCACCAACGAGCTTTGCTACGCCGATGACTTCGGCTTGTCGCGCCAGCACTTGGTCTTTGAAAAGGTGAATGGCCAATGGGTGTGCCGGGATCTAGGCAGCAAAAACGGGACGATGGTGAATGGCTTTCGGATCCAAACCGCGACGCCGCTCAATCAGGGCGACATCGTCAACGCCGGACATTTGCAAATCACGTTTGGCGGGCATGACGAGCCGGACACGCTGAGCCAGACGGTCGTTTTTGTGGAACGGGCCGATGTCGAATCTGCCCCCAGCAATACGGTGGTGTCCAGTTTGCAGGACGCCAGCCCCGCCGCCTCAATGTCCAACGACCGCCACGCGGCCGCATTGGTGCGCGCGGGCAGGGAACTGGCCGGGCACAGGCCGTTGAGCGAGTTGTTTCAGTTGATCCTCGATTTGTCCGTAGAGGCGGTGGGCGGGTCGCGCGCCGTGCTGATGACGCTGGAAGGCGACAACCTGGTGCCAAAGGCCAACCGGGGCGAGGGCTTCCGCATCTCAAAGACCGTCCGTGACCAAGTGATCAGCGATCGCAACTCGTTGCTGGTGCGCGACACGACGATGGACGACGTCTTCAAGATGCAGGCCAGTATCGTAATGCAGCGTGTGCGCAGTTTCATGGCTGTGCCATTGCAGACCAATGAGAAAGTCATCGGCCTGTTGTATATCGACATGCCGGACATCACGCGCGAGTTCTCCAAAGAAGACCTGAGCCTGTTGACGGTAATGGCGAACGTGGCGGCGATCCGGATTGAGCATGCGCGCTTGAACGAAGTGGAACAGGCCGAGCGGATGATGGCCAAGGAGTTGTCGCAGGCGGGCGAGATCCAGCGAGGGCTTTTGCCCTCCAGCGCCCCGTCGATTGCGGGAATGGACATTGCCGGGTACAACGTCCCCTGCCGCACGGTGGGCGGCGACTACTACGACTTCTTCCGCCTGGCGGATGGAAAAGTCGTGATCGTGGTAGGCGACGTGGCGGGCAAAGGCATGCCAGCGGCGATGTTGATGTCGAGCTTGCAGGCGCGCCTGCAAATTCTGGTTGAAACAGAAGAGAACCCGGCGAGGATCGTGACGCGGCTGAACAAGAGCATCGCGCCCAACTGCCCGGGTAACCGCTTCATCACTTTCTTTCTGATGATCATCGACCCGGAGACCGGCGATTTGCGTTACTGCAATGCGGGGCACAATCCACCGCTGCTGGTTCGCGCCAGCGGCATCACGGAAAAACTCGAGGGCGGCGGCATCATTCTGGGCATCCTGCCGATTGCGCAATACACCGAGCACGCGACGAAGATTTATTCCGGAGACACCGTCGTTCTTTACAGCGACGGTATTAGCGAGGCGATGCCCACGGGCATCGACGAGGAGTTTGGCGAAGACCGGATCGGGATGTCGATCCTGAACCGATCCAGCCACAGTTCGGGCCAAATGATTGACGGAGTGTTGCAGGACCTGCTGTTGTGGTGCGCCGGGGCACCCTATGCCGACGATGTCACGATCGTTGTTACCAGGAAGTTGTAGCGATGTTCGAACGGAGCCTTAGCGTATTCTTTCCGGCCTATAACGACTCGCCCTCCCTTCCGGGATTGGTGGGCAAGACCTTTGCGGTGCTGGAGAAGAACGTCGCCGACTATGAGGTGATCGTTGTAAACGACGGCAGCGCGGACGATACGGGCGAAGTTCTCAATCGCCTAGCGGCGATTCACGGGCCGCGGTTACGGATCGTCACCCATGAGGTGAACCGTGGCTACGGCGGGGCTTTGCGCAGCGGCTTTGAGGCGGCGGGCAAAGACTTTGTCTTTTACACGGACGGCGACGGTCAGTATGACGTCCAGGAACTGCCGAAGCTGCTGGCGTTGATGAACGACAGAGTGTCGTTCGTAAACGGTTACAAGTTGGAGCGCAGCGATCCGTGGCATCGCATCTTTATCGGCAAGACCTACAATCGCTTTGCGCGGCTTTTGTTCGGCGTGCATTTGCGGGACATCGATTGCGATTTCCGATTGATCCGGCGCAGTCTGCTCGATCTGATCGAGCTTGAATCGACGTCGGGCACGGTTTGCGTTGAGCTGGTGCGCAAGCTGGAGTTGTGCGGAATGGAGGTTGCCGAGGTGGGTGTGCATCACTATCCGCGGCTCCACGGCAAGAGTCAGTTTTTCAGAATTAAGAGCTTGGCTGAGACCTTCTACCAACTGTTCCGTCTGTGGTGGTGGTTGTTGGTGGCTCCACGATTGGGGATGAAGCGCGCCGATGCGCATTCCAATAGTTAATCTCAAGCCGGGGATCGAGGAAACTCGCGAGTCCTGGACGGCGAAGCTGGACGCTCTGATGGAGCGGGGGATCTTTATTCTGGGCCCGGAACTGGAACGGTTTGAGAAAGATCTGGCTCTCCGGTTCGATGCTAGTCACGCCATCGGTGTGAGTTCCGGCTCGACCGCCATTGAACTTTGTTTGCGCGACGCCGGCGTCGTCCGCGCCAAGCAGCAGGTGATCACCTCTGCGATGACCGCCCCGTTTACAGCCGTGTCGATCGCGGCGGCGGGGGCGATTCCCGTGTTTGCCGATGTGGATCCGGAGACGCTGCAGGTGGACCCGGACGACTTAGGGAACAGAATTAGTAAGCGAACGGCGGCGTTGCTGCCCGTGCATCTTTATGGGCAGCCGTGTGAGATTGCAAAGGTTGCGAAGATCGCCCGGAGTTACAAGCTTTCACTGATTCAAGACGCCTGCCAA
>JANXUM010000214.1 GCA_025356215.1 Bryobacter sp.
TCTTCTTAAAGCGCTTGGCTGCGCCCTTGTGGGTTTTGAGCTTCGGCATCGAAGGGATTCCTTGTGTTTTGAGTAGACAAGAGAATGGGCCGCAGGGGGGCTGCGGCCCACGTCTACCTCTTAGAATCTTAGCATGAGGGGAAGGCTATTCGTCGTCGGACATCTGCTGGTGCTGTGCGGCGGCGATGATCTTCTCGGCTTGGGGCTGCGGCACGTAGTCGTAATGGTCCAGCTCCATCACGAAAGTGGCGCGGCCTTGGGTCATGGCGGTGAGATCGTTTTGGTAGCTCAGCATCTCTGACATTGGCACCATCGCCCGGATCATCTGGCTGCCGGCGTTGACCTCCATTCCTCCGACGCGACCGCGCCGGCCGTTGAAGTCGCCCAAGAGGTCGCCAGCGTATTCGACCGGAGTCTGTACCTCGACCTTCATCACGGGTTCCAGCAAGGCTGGCTTGGCAATCGCCATTGCCGCCTTGAATGCCTTGCGCCCGGCCATCTTGAAACTCATTTCGTTCGAGTCGACGTCGTGATAGCTGCCGTCGTAGAGCGTGACCTTGAAGTCGACCATCGGGAAACCGGCGAGCCAGCCGTGGGCTGCGGCCTCCTGGATGCCTCGCTCGACGGCGGGAACAAACTGCCTGGGGACCGACCCGCCAAAAGTGGCGTTGACGAATTCGAAGTTCTCGCCGCGCCCCAGTGGTTCGATCTTGATCTTACAATCGCCAAACTGCCCATGACCGCCGCTTTGCTTCTTGTGACGGCCCTGAACGTCGGCCATGCCACGCACCGTTTCCCGATACGGGATCTTGGGGGCACGCAGTTCAATGTCGACATGGTAGCGCTTACGCAAGCGGGCGACAACGACTTCGATGTGCTGCTGGCCATTGCCGGCCAGCAGAAACTCTTTGGTGAGCGGGTCGCGGTAAAAACGCAGACTGGGGTCCTCTTCGAGAGTCTTGTGCATGGCGGTGGACAACCGGTCCTCGTCGTTGCGGGTTTTGGCGACGATGGCATAGGCGATGGCGGGGTCCGGGACCTGCACGGGTTCCCAGCGCTGGATCTTGGACTTGTCCGACAGCGAGTCGCCGGTAAGGGTCTCCTTGAGCTTGGCAACGACGCCGATGTCGCCGGTGTGCAGCTCGGCCACTTCGCTCGACTGCTTGCCGAAGGGAACGCCGAGGTGGGCGAAGCGCTCGTCGTGATGAGTGCGGGCGTTTAGCAAATGGCCGTCATTGCGCAGCGTGCCCGACATGACTTTGAAGTAGCTGACGCGACCGGCGAAAGCGTCGGCAAGAGTTTTGAAGACGAAGGCGCCGGGGGTGCCCTTGGTGTCGAGTTTCACACGGTCGGTGGGGCAGGGGAAGGACTCGCAGACAAAGTTCATCACGTCGCGGACGCCTTGATCGGTGAATGCGGCGACGCCGAGGATGGGGAAGACCTTGCGGTCGAGTAGCTCTTTCTTGAGACCGCTGGCCAAGTGATCGGCCGACAGCGAGCCTTGCTCAAAGTACTCCTGCATCAACTGGTCGTCGTCTTCGGCAATCATCTCGACCAGTTCGTCGCGGGACTCGACGCTGACGCAGCGGCGTCCAAAGCGGTCGCGGATGTTGTCGACGACGCGAGCGTACTGGGCTCGCTCATAGTCGAGTTTGGTGACGACAAAGGCGACCGGCAGATGGAACTCCTGGGCGAAGTCCCAAGCCTTTTCGGTCTGGATCTGGACGCCGCTGATGCCGTCGACGACGATCAGCATTGCGTCGGCGGCGGGCAGGCAAAGCCGGGCGTCGTGGATGAAGGTATTGAGGCCCGGGGTGTCGAGCAGATTAATCTTCTTGCGCGAGTACTCGAGGGCGGCGATGCCGGTGGAAATGCTGTGTTTACGGTGGACTTCTTCTTCGTCAAAGTCGGTGACGGTGGAACCTTCTTCGGTGCGAAGAAGGCGGCTAGTCGCGCCGCCGGCGAAGATCATGGCACTCGCAAGGGTTGTCTTGCCCGAGTGCGCATGGCCCACCAGCGCGACGTTTCTGATGTCGGCAGTGTTGTACACACGCATGTGTGAGGTCCCCTCCTTAGAGGGACTGGTAGGGGAATATCACAGATCGGTGACGGAAGGAAGCCCAGGACTGTAACAGATTTAGCCGAATTGAATCATAATCATGGAGAGACTCTTCCATGAAAACCACATTCCTAAGCATTCTGATCAGTGTCGCCGCATTTGCCGCGACCGTTCCTTCCGAGACGAGCATCCACATTCGCCTGAGCGACACGATCGATTCGAGCAAGGCCAGAGTGGGCGACACCTTTGCGGCCAGCGTGTCGGAGAGTGTTGAGGTGAACGGCAAGACAGTGATCCCGAGGGGCGCGGGGGCGACGGTGAAGTTACTGGACATGAGCAAGAGTGGGAAGTTTGCCGGTAAGACGGGCTTGGGCGTCGTCCTGACCGAGATCCGTGTGGAGGGCAAGCGGATTGCGATGGACACGAGCGAGGTGACGCGGACGAGCGGGAGCCAAGCTAAGAATACGGCTCTGAAGACCGGAGTAGGCGCGGGCATTGGCGCGGCCATCGGAGCGATTGCGGGCGGGGGCCGGGGCGCGGCGATCGGAGCGGGCGCGGGCGGCGCGGCGGGGGCTGGCAGCCAAGTGTTCACCGACGGCAAGAAGGTGCAGATCCCGAGTGAGACCGTGCTCACTTTCGTCCTGCGGGCGAACACGATCGTCCCATAGCTCTGGCGCGACGGGCACGGAATGTGCTTGACTAATCCGTGTGAGAGTTGCAATTGCGTTGCTGTCTGCGGGCCTGATCCTGTCCGCGCAGAAGAAGAGCGGGATCGATGTGCAGGGGATCGACACAAGCTGTAAGCCGTGCGACGATTTTTGGCGTTTTGCCAGCGGCAAATGGATGGACGCCAATCCGATCCCGCCGTCGCAGGCGGGCTGGGGCCCGATGGGCGCGATGTCGGATCAGAACCGGGAGCGCTTGAAGGTTCTGCTGGACGGGGCGTCGGCCAACGCGACCAAGAGCTCGGGTGAGCGGAAGATCGGCGATCTTTACGGTGCCTGTATGGACACCGAGCGGATTGACAAGCTGGGGGCAACGCCGATTGCGCCGCAACTGGCGAAGATCGAAAAGATCACGGACGCGGCCAGCCTGACCGCTTATCTGAAGGCGCAGCAGGGCGAACTCGGCGGAGGGCCGTTCTTTGTCATCCCGCGCCCGGATCTGAAGAACACCGAAGTGACTGGGGTTTTTGTGGCCCCGGCGGGGTTGTCGCTTCCGACGCGGGATTACTATGTGGACAACGACGCGCGGACAACGAAGATCCGCGAACAGTTTCTGGTGCATGCGGCGCGCATGCTGAGCTTGCTGGGCAAGGACGGCGACGGCGTGGCGGCGGCCAAGACGATTCTCGATTTTGAGACCGAACTGGCAAAACCGCAGTTGACCAACGTGGCGCTGCGCAATCCGTATGCGAGCTACAATCCGATCGGCGTCAAGGGGCTGACGGAGTTAACGCCGTCGATCGATTGGAAGGGCATTTTGGCGCTGATGAAGGTCGCGCCCGAGACGCTGGTGGTGGTATCTCAGCCGGAGTATCAAAAGACGATCGAGCGGTTATTCAAAGAGACATCGCCAGAGACTTGGCGGCTGTGGCTGCGCTGGAAGACGCTGAGCCAGGCGGCGGCGAATCTATCGAAGCCGTACTCTGAGGAGAACTTCAACTTTAGCGGGCGATTGCTATCGGGACTCAAAGAGCAGGAGCCGCGCTGGAAGCGCTGCACCTCGGTGGTGGACAGCTTGATGGGCGACGCGTTAGGCGAGCTGTTTGTGAACAAGCACTTCCCTCCGGCGGCGAAGGCTCGGATGACGGAGCTGGTTGAGAACTTGCGCGGGACATTGCGCAACGAACTGGCGAACTCGAGCTGGATGAGCGAAGAAACGAAGAAGAACGCGGTATTGAAGCTGGAGGCGTTTCGTCCGAAGATCGGCTATGCCGATCGTTGGCGCGACTACTCGGCGGTGGTGATTGATCGCGGAGATTTTTACGGCAGTGTGCGGTCGGCCAGCATTGTGACGCGGCAGTATCAATTGTCGAAGATCGGCAAGCCGCGCGACCGCAACGATTGGGGAATGACGCCGCCGACGGTGAACGCCTACTACAGTCCGACGCAGAACGAGATCGCGTTCCCGGCTGGCATTTTGCAGCCGCCGCTGTTCGATCTGAACGCGGACGACGCGGCCAACTACGGGGCGGCGGGCGCGGTGATCGGCCATGAGATGGGCCATGGGTTTGACGACCAAGGTTCGAAGTACGCGGCCAACGGCAACCTGCAGAACTGGTGGACGGACGCGGACCGCAAGGAGTTCGACTCGCGGGCTGCCTGCGTCATCGATGAGTACAACACGTTCGATTTAGGAGAGGGCTTGCGGCATAAGGGTCCGCTGGTGGTGGGCGAGGCGATGGGCGATTTGGGCGGCTTGAAGATTGCCTTCAAGGCTTATCAAAAGACGCTCAACGGCAAGCCGTCGCCGGTGATCGACGGGTACACGGGCGAGCAACGCTTCTTTCTAGCCTTTGCGCGCGTGTGGGCAACGCAATTGCGTCCGGAGAACATGAAGCTGCGCCTGACGAACGATCCGCATCCGATCGCGCGGTGGCGGGCCATCGGGACACTGCAGAACATGCCGGAGTTCCATCAAGCCTTCCAGTGCAAGCAGGGCGACGCAATGGTGCGTCCGGTCGAGAAGCAGTGCAAGGTCTGGTAAACGGCTAGCCGAGTTTGTGCGCGTTCTTCCAGTGGTTGTGGAAGAGCGCGTACATGGCTTCGGCAAAGCCGGGGTGTTCGAAGACGACGGCGGTCCAGGTGGGGCGTGTGAGGACGGGGTCGAGTAGGGCGACGAGGCCGACACTGTTGTCAAAGACGGCCAGTTTCATGGGCAGGTTGGCTGCTTCGCGGATCTCGACGCCTGCGGCGGCGTATTCCGCGAGGCGCTTGCGGTGCGCGTCGTCGAGGGTGCCCTGCTCAATGATGAGACGGCACTTGACGCCGCGCTCGATGGCTTGGCGGACCAGGCGTTCGTCGAGCGGATCGACGGCGTAGGGCGGCCGGGAGAATTCGATGTACTCGTGCTGAACGTCGCGCAGCATGTCGCGATAGTGCTTGGCGGTTTGGTTGGTCTCAGAGACGATTCGCAAGTAGTCTAGGGTGCCGCGGGCGCCGGAGGCTGGGGCGTAGGACTTGCTGAGCTCGTCGGCGAGCGAGTTGGCGGTGCGGGATTGCTCTTCGATTTCTTGCTTGAGGGTCTCCTCACGGCGCGCGAGATACGAACGAAGGGCGAGGCTGGGTTCAACGGCGCTGAAGAGCTTGGTGCGCTCCTGGACGACGTAGGCGAAGCCTTTTTCGACGAGCGAGTCGAGGACCTCGTAAATCTTCTGGCGGGGAACCTCGGCGCGGGCGGCGAGCTCTAAAGC
>JANXUM010000221.1 GCA_025356215.1 Bryobacter sp.
GGGCTGATGAAAGACAAGAAGTTTGAAGAAGCCGTTGCGGTGCTGGAGCCGGCCGCGAAGGCCGCGCCGAAGGATGCGGTCGTAAAGAGCGCGCTGGTGGAGGCGCTGCTGGGCAACGCCGACGCGAACATGTACAACGAAAAGCTGCCGCCGTTCAAGAAGTATCCGGCCGCGTTGAAGGGTTATCGCCGGGTGCTCGAATTCGATAAGGCGAACCAGAAGGCGAAGGACAACATCACGATGATCGAGGGAATTTATAAGTCGATGGGGCGTCCGGTTCCGCAGTAGATCGACGTCGCACTTGATGCGCTGGGCGGTAGAGCGCTCAGCGCAAGAAGGTTGTGTGGTTGAGCGCGTGGAGGAGCATGCAGGAGGGGATGTGGGCGTGCATCCACCAGCCGACGGGCGAGGCGAAGCGCGAGAACTGGAATTCTGAGTGTTGCTTCCAGCGGCTGAGGGGCAGCGGAACGATGGTGGGGTGTGTGCCTTGGTACTTGAGTAAGTACTTGCGAGGGTCCTCGTTTTTGCCGAGTTCGGGAACGGTTCCACCCATGTAGCGGATGACCTGGGCGCCACGTTTGGCGATGCCGTTGAGTTGCCCGGGATTGAAAGAACCGATCCAACCGCCGTCGAAATCGTAAGCGGCCTTGACGGTGCCGGCCAAGTTGGGACATTTAGCGAGGAAGGTACACATGTCCTCGGCACCGCTACTGTAACCGGCGACCATCAATGGCGGCAGGGCGGCGGACTCGATTCCGAGGATGTCAGAATCGATGTGCATCAGGACGTCGCGAACAAATTGCTCGTTATTGACAAACTCACTGCCCGCGCCCATAACCGGACAGGCGACGACAATCGCGACGTTTTTGAAGGAGCGGGCGAGCTGACGGATGGCTTGCATGCGGCCGATCATGTAATCGCCGATGCCGAAGTTGAGAAAGTCGATGTCGCTTTGGTAGAAGCCGGGCTCGACCTTGGCGTGGTGGTGAAAGTAGAGCAGGTAAGCGTCGGGGTCTCGAACGCCTTTGGGGCAGCAGACGCCGATGTAGCGCACTTTGGTGCCGGGGGCGGTTTCGTAGTACCAGGTGTCGACGGGACGCCCCGGGGTGCCGCCGAATTTGATTTCCCAATCGAGATCGATGCCTGTGGCGTTGGCCAGGTTGGGCGGATTGAGCGTGGTGCCGCGGAAGCCGGAGGTGTCGTCGTGCCGGGTGAGGAAGCTGCGCTGTGGGGAGGGCGGAAGCGGGGGAATGGGGAGGTTAGGGAAGAGCGCATCGAGCTTGCGCCAGGTGCTGCCGCCGGGGTCAACGCGGCCGTCTTGAAAGCTGAGTTTTGATTCTTTTTGGAAGCGCAGAATCGCGTCGCCGATGGCGCTTTGGTAGACGCCGGGAAGCCATCCGATGAGAACGGCAGGGTCGCGGGGAAGGTAGTAGGCAGTGAGGAGGGCCTGAACCTTGGCGACATCGAGCGGGACGGTATTGGCGTTGAGACCACGGCCGACGGGCTTCGTAATGGGTAGGGACACTTAGTTCCTTGGAGTTACAAATTCGAACCAGCCATCCATCATTTCGTCCACGGTATTGTCACCCCAGCGGATGACTTTAGAGGGGTCGGGGTTATAGCGATTGTTGGGGGAGTTATCGAAGGTGGCGGTGAGCTTGATCCGCGTGCCCTTGGGGATGCGCACCGGGGCGGCGTTGAGGTATTTGGTTTGCCATTCGAAATCGTAATGGGGAACGTCCATCAGCGTCTCGATGCGGCCGTCGGGGTAAGTGGCCTCAAAGCGCATGCTCTTACCGCGGTAGTGCATGTGAGCCAAGTAACTTAGGACGTCGGCATCCTCGTTGAAGGTGTAACAAGCGGTGACGGTGTGATTGGCGTTGTTAGCGGGGATGAGGAAGGCCTGATTGTGGAGATCGATGCGGCGAAGTTCGCGCTCCGGAGGCTGCTTGGCAAAGCGGATACCGACGCTGGTGGCGTCGCGTTCTTCCTTGCCTGTGGTCTTGGAATAGTGAATTGTGAAGCGGAGCTTGGAGCCAGCCGGGATGCGCTTGGCGATGCCGGCGGGCCATTGCTCGGGGGCTTTGCCGGGGACGAAGCTAGCGAGAATGGAACCGAGCTCGCTGGGGTTGGAGCCGGGCCACATGCCGCCGCTGGGATCGCTGCAACCGTCATCAATGACGGGGGCGTCGGGGCGGGCATAGACGCGGGAGCCTTCGCGCATCGTGTAGCTGACTTTGGGAGCTTTGGGAGCGGCGCTGGCGGGTTTAGGCGCTGCGGGAGTGTCGAGCCAGACGTGGGCGTGGTGAACGACTTTGCGGTTGCCGGGGCGAATCTCGATG
>JANXUM010000260.1 GCA_025356215.1 Bryobacter sp.
CTTCAACTCGGCCTTCCTGATCCCGCTGGCGCCGGTCTTTGCGGCGCTTTGGCTGCGCATGGGCGACAGGCAGCCCAGCGTGCCCGCCAAGTTCACCATCGCGCTTGTCTTTGTTGGCCTTGGCTACCTATGGCTGGTTCCAGCGGCGCAGCTTGCCGAGGGTGGCAACAAAGTCTCTCCGATCTGGCTCACCGGCACTTACTTGCTGCACACGATCGGCGAACTCTGCCTTTCGCCCGTCGGCCTGAGTGCGATGACGCGCCTGGCACCGGCTCGCATGGCGGGCTTCATCATGGGTGTATTCTTCCTGTCGATTTCGTCGGGCAATTACATTGGCGGTCGCGTGGCCGGCTTCTATGAGAAGTTCCCGCTACCCGTCTTGTTCGGTGGCGTCGGTGCCTTCTGCATCGCCGTCGCGCTGCTCTTTGCGCTGTTCATCAAGCCCGTCGCCAGGATGATGCAATCCACGCCTGAGTCTGCTTAAAGGTTCCGACGCCGGCGATTGAGCCGATCGCCTGAACGCTCATGGCCGCCGCGCCATTGGCGAATTCTGTGGCCTTGATCTCGTCGAAGCCTTTGAACCATGCGGCCAACCAAGCGCCCGCGAAGACGTCGCCCGCTCCCGTTGAGTCCACGGCCTCGACCTTGTAGCCGGCTACTGCCTTGCCGTTCACGATCGCTCCCTTGGCTCCGCGCTTGAGCACGACGGTCTTGGCCGCGAGGGCTTTTAAGGCACCGCGCCACGTCCTGGCACCAGTGATCCGGCGGGCTTCATCCTCGTTAACGAAAAGGATGTCTACCCACTTCAGGCAAGGAAGAACCACCTCGCCCCATTGGCCCCTGGAATCCCAACCGGTGTCCATCGATGTCGTGAGCCCCGCCTCTTTAGCCCGTCGCAGATTGTCCGGTGCGAGAGTGCGTAGGGCAGGGACCGCAAACGGATTTGCCAGGTGAAAGTGCTTCTCGTTGGCGAAGCGCAGGGGCTGCGTCAGCGCTGCGCGGCTGGCACCAGGGCGGTGAATGAAGGCCCGCGAACCAGTTCTCTTGACCAGGGCCATGGTGGTTGGCGTCGGCATCTGGAGCGCCTCGATCTTGTGCGTCGCCACGCCCACCTTGTCCAGGATCTCGATTAATTCGCCGCCCTCACGGTCATCGCCTACCGCGCCCAACAGCGTCGTCTTCACACCCATTCTTGCCAGCGTATAGCTAGTGTTGGCTCCGTTGCCGCCTACGCTGCGCACAAAGTGCTCTACCCAAACCGTGCCGTCCCACTTCACTTCGTCCACTGGCCACGCCAGTAGATCGAGGACCAGATTGCCTGCGACGACGACACTCATTAGAGGATCTCTGAAAGAGGGATGCGCTTGGTGACGGCGCCCGCTTTGAGTTCGAGAGCGTCGCCAGAGACGTTGGCCTCCACCCACTCTTCGCCGCTCAGACCAAAGCGTGAGAAGTGCTTGCCTTGCCCACGGATCATCATCGGGACTTCCCGCCAGGCTACCAGTGGCGGGCGCGAGGCTTCCATATCCGCGACAGCCAACTGGCGTGGCGAGACGGCGATGGCGATGGCGTTTGAGCCGAGTGGCATGAAGGAGATCCACTTGTCCCTCTGGCTTGCGGGAAGCGAACAAACGGTCTTGACGCAAGTCCCGGCGTAGGCGCTGAGCTTGGCGTAGTCAAAGCGTCCAGTGACGACATAGTAGCTGTCGGTGTTGCCGATGACGGCGGCGAGGCGCTCGAGATCGCGACGAAAGTCGAAGCCGGTTTTGGCGACAAAGTCGCGATAGTCCTGCTCCTCGTTGCCCCCGGGGCCGGCAATCTTATTGATCACCGCGCCGTCGGCAATGACCAGGACCCCGTCGCTGGAAGGTAAGTGGCGCACTTGCTCGGACAGCGGCATGGTCCGGCGTTGCGACCAGAACCAAGTTGCCCCCAGCGCGAGCACGGCCAGAGCCGGCAGCCAGCGTTTCATGCCTTCAGGATACGGCACGGCAGTTGAAGCATCATCTCGCGGAACTGATTGAGGTTGAGACTCTGTGCGCCATCGCTCCAGGCGTTGTCGGGGTCCGGGTGGCACTCAACCAGCAGTCCATCGGCTCCGACGGCGACGGCGGCGCGAGCCAGCGGCGCAATCAAAGAGCGACGACCGGTGGCGTGGCTGGGATCGACGATGACCGGCAGATGGGTCATCTCCTGCATGGCCGGCACGGCGGCGATGTCGAGAACGTTGCGGGTGTGCGAATCGAAAGATCGGATCCCTCGCTCGCAGAGGATGACGTCGGGGTTGCCGTTGGCGAGAATGTACTCGGCGGCGGAGAGCCATTCCTTGAGAGTGGCCGAGAGGCCACGCTTGAGCAGAACGGGCTTGCCTGCTTTGCCTAGAGCCCGCAGCAGCCCGTAGTTCTGCATGTTGCGCGCGCCCACCTGCATGAGGTCGGCGTAGGCGGCCACTAACGGGATCTCGTTTTCGCTCATGACTTCGGTAACGATGGCGAGGCCATATCGATCCCGCGCCAGAGCGAGCAGTTTGAGGCCTTCTTCGCCCAATCCTTGAAAGTCGTAGGGCGAGGTGCGGGGCTTGAACGCGCCGCCGCGCAAGAGCTGGCCGCCGCTATCGGCGATGGCGCGAGCGCAGGCCATAAGTTGGTCTTCGCTCTCGACGGCGCAGGGGCCGGCGATGACCGGGAAGCTACCGTCGCCGAAGGCGGCTTCGCCAACCCGAACGACTGAGTTGTCCCGTTGGACGTCTCGACTAACTAACATTTTCACGATGCTCTCCTGGGTTACTAGAAAAGGAAAAGGCCCACTCGGATGCTTCCGAGTGGGCCTTTTACCTAAACCTGTTCGATTGGGATTAGTGCGTTAAGACAAGCGGAACCACTCGTTCGCGGGTTGCGAAGTACCAATACCAAAATCGATACGGGTGGGCGGTTGCCATGACTGTGTCGATCATAGCCCAATCCAATTGGCGCTGTCACGTAGTTTTTCAAAGCGCTCGGGATGGCAGGTGATGAACAGCACCTGGAGGCGATCGAGACGTGTGGCGATGTAGTCGAGCAAGCGGTCAAGGCGGACCTGATCGGTAGCCGTGAGCGCGTCGTCAAGCACTACCAATTGCCGGTCGTCCGTGGCAAGATACTCAGCCAGGGCGAGCCGCGTAACCAGGTGGATTTGTTCGAACTCGCCGCCGGAGAGCTGGCCCAGTTCCGCCTCACCAAACTTGTCCGGCGTGAGGCCCTTGGATAGGCGGATGCCATCCCCCGGTCGGGCCACCAGCAGCGAGTAGAGATCATTGGCGCGACGTTGGACAGGCTCGACATAGCCACTGCCCTGAGTGCCCTCTTCGGCGGCGATGGCCTGCCAAAGAAGGCGAGTGGCCTGAACGCGAATCTCCTCGTCGTGGAAGGCGGCCTGGGCCTGGTCGACATCGGCCTGCAGTTCGTCGGGGTTCTTGGAGGCTGCTTCGCCTTTGGCGGCGATGGCGAGCTGGGCGTCGTGAATCTGACGATCCAACTGTTGCAAGCGCTGCTTTGCGTCCTGGGACGGGAGCGGCTTGCCTAGGAGGTCGTTTTCTAAGCGCGCTCGCTTGGCATAGAGCTGGGGCAGCGTATCTGGCGTCGCGGAAAGATTGGCGGTCAGGCCTTCAATTCGTTGCAAAATGGCCCGCGCCTGCCGGTTTGTCTCAGCGCGGGCGATCCTGGCTTCAAGCGCGTCTAAGTCGCCCGCGACCGCAAGCGATTGGGAGAGCGTGGCGATGGCGGCACGAAGTTGGGCGAGGTCCTGGATGGGACCGCGAGCTTCAATCTCGCCAACACCGTCCAGCCTGACGCGAACGCGGGGACTTCCGTAGACCTGTCCAGGCATCGCGCCCGCCTCGCCTTCGAGAATCTCAAAGAGCGCCGTTGCGGGCAGCGTCAAATGGATCTGCGAGGCCTGAAGCTCGGCTTGCTTCTGAGCGAGTTGTTGCTGTTGTTGGCGAAGGCGGGTGAGCTGCTCCTTTGAAGGCGCGTCTCCGACGTTGGGGTCGATCGGTGGCAAGGCGGCTAAAGTTTTTTGTTCGGCGGCAAGGTTCTCGTGCGCGCCGATGGCGAGGTTGATCGTGCGCAGAGCCTCTTGCTGTTCGAGTTGCGCCAGCGATGCGGCCAGGCTTTGGCGCTGCGTTGCCCATTGGCGCAGATTGAGCTTGTGTTGTGCGATGGCGGTTTGAGCGGCCTCGACCGACGCAAGTGCCGCCTTGGCGGATTGCAGTGCCGCACCGAGCGACAGTAGGCGTGCGCTGGATTTGAGCTTGCCCGTGATGGGCGCGAAGAACTCGAGGTAGCGTTTCTCGGCCAACGCACGGATCTTGTCGGTAACCGGATCGCTGCTCTGAATCTGTAGCGAGGCTTCCACCGCTTTTTGGAAAGTGGCACCGGCGGGTATCTCGGCAAGCTGCCCCTGACGAGCCCACAAGGTCGGAATCGATTCCAGATCGACGATCTGCCGCAGGCGTTCTTCGGCTTGCTTGGCTTCGGCAATCAGCTTGTCGCCGAGGCGGAACTCAGCGGACTTGCTCAGCAGCCACTTCTTTCGAATGCTGTAAGAGTTGCCTTTGATCTCGAAGCCGACGTCGGACATGGGGCCCAGGTCGGCACCCCACGGCTTCAGCTTTCGCACCTCGGCATTGGTGGCGTCATGCTGGTGGACAAAGGCCGATACCAGGCCGTGCAAGAGTGTCGACTTGCCGCTGCCGTTGGGTCCGTGGAGGATGTTGATGCGATGAGCGTCGAGACGGATTTCACGCGGGTCAAGCGCTCCGCGAAAGCGCTCGATTTGAATGCGGTGGACGATCATGGCTTAGAGCCCGGCCTCGCGGGCCAGCAATCTAAGCTGCAGGAGGGCGCGTTGCGACAGTGGGTCCGTGGAGGCCTGAAGGCGGCTGGCCACTCGGTCGATGAGACCGGGAGGGAACGGCAGATCCGGAACCAGCCAATCCGACTCGATGCGCAGGCGCCAGAAGGGGTGGGCCTGTTTGTACGCTTCGATCGCGGCCTGATCTTCGATCGGGACCGCACCGTCCAGAATCAGGCGAAGGTTGGTGTCGGCGGGCGTGGCGATCATTTGGAGTTCACGCTCGAGGCTTTTCCAGTTGTCGATCGTTCGTTCGATCGTCAACCACTTCAGGCGGCCCGTTCGGAAGGGAACCGGCTTGTGGCCCGGTTCTACGATCAGGACATGGCCGCTGTTCTTCTCTCCGAAACTCGACGTTTCGTGGGTTCCGGAATACGCGATATTCGATTTGGCCTTTGGGCCGTGCCAGTGGCCGAGCGCCAGATAGTCGAGTCGCGCCTTCTCGACAATGTCTTCCGAAATTGGCTCTGATTTCCCGATGCCCGGAATGCCTGAGAGGTTGCCGTGCGCGATGCCGATCCGTAGGCCTTCGCCCGGGGCACCCTCCATCCAGGCCGTGGGGTCGTCGGAACGGAAGCGAGAGAGAAGAGGGCAGGGGAGCAGCGTCGCGCCGGGGATGGCGAGGGGCTTGGGCTCTCGAAGGACTTGGAGGTTGGGGACGGTCGACCAGAGGGTCTTGTCCCAGATGCCGCCGGGGTTGCCGGGGTCGTGGTTGCCCGGGATTAAGTAAACGGGGCAGGGAAAAGAGCGCATGACGCTGGCGACGGCCTCGAGATCGTTGCTGGGCACGTCGGGGTGTTCAAAGGCGTCGCCGGCGACCACAATGAAGTCGATCTGCTCGGTAGGGATGTTGCGCAGCGAGGCGATGCGGATTTCGTTGAGGGCTTTGTCAGAGGTGCCAATTTGCCAGTCCGCCGTATGGATAAATCGCATGGAGTCGTCCTCTTTATTTTGGGCGGAAGCGGTCGGAGTGGGTAAAAAATATCTTGACAATCGTAACTGTGCGGCGCACAGTGTATGTAGAACAGTATGTGTTGCATGGTGTACGCGAATGAACCCTGGAAGCCTTGAAAATCTTCGATTGGAGCTGCGCCGCGGCTCACTCGTGCTTGCGGTGCTTGGATCGCTGAAGCGCGAGGAGTGCGGTTATACGCTGCGTAAGACGCTCTCTGAGCGGGGCTTGGCGGTGGATGAGGGCACGTTGTATCCGCTAATGCGGCGGCTGGAGGCGCAGGGGCTTTTGACCAGCGTGTGGCGCGAGCAGGATAAGCGCAATAAGCGGTTTTACAAGTTGTCGCCGGTGGGGGCCGAGATCCTGGAGCAGTTACTGACCGAATGGAGAAGCATAGACGCTTCGCTGCGAACGATATTGCAGGAGGAAACGCATGGAACTCGTTGATCGATATTTACAGGCTGTTGGCTTCTGGCTGCCCCAGCGACAGAGGAACGACATTACTGCGGAATTGCGCGAGGACATCGAATCACAGATTGCCGAGCGGGAGGAGGAACTTGGGCGAGAACTGACATCGTCCGAAGCCGAAGGCATGCTTTTGAAAAGGGGACGGCCGGTCCTGGTGGCGGGGCGCTATCTACCGCAGGAGCAACTGATCGGGCCGACGCTGTTTCCAATCTACCGGCTTGTGCTGGCCATCGTTCTAGTGTGCGTACTTTTGCCGATGCTTTTGGTGCAGTGCATGTTGTCGATCGACAGGGGATGGGTCGTGGCGGTCCGGGCAACTTGGAGCGGCCTTGGGATGGGGGCGCTTGTCGCGATCGGTACCGTCACGATCGCGTTTGCGGTGCTGGAGCGGATACACGCCCGTTATGGGCTTTTGGAAAAGTGGAGCCCGGCCCGGCTGCCCCGAGTCAAAGACCCGCGATTAATCCCTCGGTCTCAAACGGCATTTGAGCTGGCGATGAGCTTGGGCGGGTTAGTATTTTGGCTGCTGTATCTGCCATCGGAAGTGATATCGTTTCCAGGCGGCGCAAAGATCACGCTTACCCCGGAGTGGAACTACTTTTTCTGGGGAATGCTCGGTTTGTCCGTGATGACGATTCTATTGGCGGCGATAAATCTCTGGCGCCCTTTCTGGACCTTAAGCCAGGCGGTGGCGCGGATGGGCCTGGATTGCACCGGGGCGTTGATGTTCTCCTGGTTTTTACAGGCGAACCTGGTGACTGGGGTACAAGCACCTGGGCTGAGCGCAGAGCGTGGATTGGCGTGGGTTGCGGCGAT
>JANXUM010000304.1 GCA_025356215.1 Bryobacter sp.
GATCTCGCGGGTGGCGGCTGAAGTTTCGGCGATGCGCAGATTAGCCTCAGCGACGCCGACGGAGGCCTCGCTGATATTCCTGGCGATGTCCTTGGCCGAAACGGACTGTTCTTCGATTGCCACGGCGATGGAGTTGACGATACCGCTAACCTCACCGATGACGTGGGAAATCTTACCGACCTCAGTGATGCCGATCGCGGTGGTGGACTGGACGCCGCCGATGCGGGTTTTGATGTCCTCGGTGGCGGCGGCGGTCTGCTGGGCCAGGGCTTTGATTTCATTGGCAACGACTGCGAAGCCTTTGCCGGCGGCCCCGGCGCGGGCGGCCTCGATGGTGGCGTTGAGGGCGAGGAGGTTCGTCTGAGAGGAGATCTCTGTGATCGTTTCGGTGACTTTGCCGATCTCACGGGCGGCCAGGCCCAATTGGTTGATCTGATCGGTAATCCGGAGAGCTTGTTGGGTGGCCTCGCCTGTGATGTGGCGGGCTTTCTCGGAATTGGCCGCGATCTCGGAGATGGTGGAAGTCATTTGTCCGGTGGCTTCGGAGACAAGGCCCAGATTGGTGCTGGTTTGCTCCATTCCGGCCGAGACGGAAGTGGCGTTGGCGCTCATCTGTTCGGCCGCAGCGGCGACGGAATTGGAGCGCTCCGAGGCGCTCTCGGAGCCGGCGGTCATCTTGCCGGAACTGGCGAGCAATTGGGTGGAGGACGAGGCCACCAGGCTGGACGTATCGCTGAGTTCGCGGATAACGGCGCGCAGACTCACCGAGGTGGTTTGCATGGCTCTGGCCAGCACGCCGATCTCATCGGTGCGTTCGAGATACTGGGGCGGCATGTCGGAGGAGACGTCGCCGGAGGCGATGCGATTGAGACTCTCGACGGCGGCGTTGAGCGGCTTACCGATGCTGCGGGTGATGGTGAAGGCAACAAAAAGGGCGACGCACAGACTGGCGATGAGGCAGCCGAAGATGCCGGCGGCCGCGCTGTCGACAGTGCTCCTGATGTTGGCGGTAGCCTCGTCGCCACCGGACTTGTTGAGCGCTACCAGCTTGCCGATAGCAGCCATGAGGTCCTCGTGGGAGGCGGCAAGTGCGGTGTCGGCGGCGCGCATGGCTTCGCGATTATGTCCCCCTTTGACGGCGGCGAGTAAGCGGTTAACCAGGGCCAGATTGGCGTTGAGGGATTGCTTCAACTCGTTGAAAAGCTCCCGGTCTTTTGGGTCATGGATGAACTTTTCATACGCTGGGAGCAGGGAAGCTCTTTGAGAGACGAGGCTTTGGATCCTGGCTTCTTGCGGGCCAAGCTGTGCCCGGTTGGTGGTGAGGGCGTGAAGCCGGAGAAGATAGTAGCTTTCTACCGAGTTGCGGCGAATGAGCGCAATCGTATAGGTCTCTGGGAGGATGCTTTCGGTAATTCGGGCGGAGGACGAGGCGACGTTGTTGACCTTGAGGTAGGCGAAGCCGCCGAGCACGGCCGCAATGAGCGTCAGCGTTCCCAGGCCGAACCAAATTTTAGTGGCGATTTTCCAGTTTTTCATGAAATCCTTTGTTCTCTTTGCGCGATGAAACTGCCTATCGCGACTTCTGATGGATTGCGCGATAGATTCCGTCGAGCAGCAGATCTTGATCTAACTTGATTTGGTATTCGCTGACGCCCGTGGCGATGCCTTCAGCGATCTCGTCCTCGCCTGCCAGAGCAGAGAGGGCGATGATGGGGAGCGAGGCGAAACGGCTATCGGCGCGGATCTGGCGGGTGAGGCCGAGACCGCCGAGGCGGGGCATCTCAAGGTCGGTCACCACAACGGCGACCTCGCCGGGGTGAGTGTCGAGAATCTCCCATGCCTCTTGGCCGTCTTCGGCCGCGAGTACCCGGTAGCCGACAGCTTCGATGAGTTTCTGGATCTGGCCTCGGAAGAATTTGGAATCCTCCGCCAGCAGGATTGTGGATTCTTGCCCGGAATCACCTGCGGTGCGGGACCGCTCGTTGCCCGAAGCGGGCTTCCAAAGTGACTCGGCGAGCTCGGCGACATCGAGGATCAACGTGGTGCCGCCGTTCAAGATGGCCGAGCCGGCGATTCCAGGCTGGCGGTGCGTTGCTGAGTCGATCGCAATTACGGCGTCGGCCAAGTCGAGCGGCCCGGCGGCGAGAATCCCGAAAGATGCGCCATTGCGTTCGATGACAATCACCTTCCATTCCTGGGCGGGGTCGAGCGTGCCGACGGAGGCCAAGTCGGCCAGAGTGATCAAGGGCAAGCTGGCACCGCGGTAAGCCATGGTGCGTCTGCCGCCGAGAGTCTCGATTTGGGCTGCGAGGACGGACTCGACGCGAGTGACCATCTCGATCGGCAAGGCGCAGGGCTCGCAAGGTGCGTTGTAGAAGAGGAGCAACGAGTTGGTCTCGGTGGTGGGCGTAGACTGGTGATTCTTTGCCGCCGCGGCTTGCACGGCCCCCGCCTGGGCCGCCAAGCCCGCGCGCGAGGCCAAGCCCTCCACGTCGAGAATGGGGGCGACACAACCGTCCCCCAGGATGGTGGCGCCGGAATACCCGAGGATACTTTGTAAGTGCCGGCCGAGGGGCTTGACGACGATCTCGACGGTGTCGTGGAGTTCGCCGACGACCAAGCCATACTCAAATGCGCCGGTCTCGACGAGGACGATTGGCCAAACGCGAGTGGACCTTTGTAAGTCGTCGATGCCGAGGGCGTCCGCTAAGTGAAGGAGGGGGACGAGCCGATCGCGAAGGACCAGGACCTCAGCGTCGCCGACATGGTCGATACGAATCGGGCGTTGGGAGGCGGGGACGCGGATCAGTTCTCCCACGCTGGATTGGGGGATCGCGAAGCGTTCGCCACCGCTGGAGACCAGAAGGCTGGGCATGATGGCGAGAGTGAGTGGAAGTTTAATGCGGAAGGAGGTGCCGCGACCGACAACGGAATCGATCTCGATCTTACCGCCGAGTTTGTCCAAATTGGTTTTGACAACGTCCATACCGACTCCTCGGCCGCTTACGTCGCTAACTTTTTCGGCGGTAGAGGAGCCGGGCAGGAACAAAAGCATCATTTTGTCGTGGTCCGACATGGTTGAAACTTGCTCGGCCGCGATCATGCCCTTTTTCACACAAGACGCAGCCAGTTTCTCAGGCGAGAGTCCGCGGCCATCGTCGACGATCTCAATGACGACGTAGCCTGCCTGGTGGCGGGCACGCAGCGTGAGCGTGCCGGTGGCCGGCTTTCCCGCAGCCAAGCGCTGATCGGGAGTTTCGATGCCGTGATCGACGCCATTACGGACCATGTGAGTCAGCGGATCGCTTAGACCTTCGAGAATGGTTTTGTCGAGCTCGACGTCGCCGCCCTCAATCTGCAATTGGATGTTCTTGCCCAGTTGGCGGGAGAGCTCCCGCACTAGACGGGGAAACTTGGAGAACACCGTGCCGACCGCCTGCATGCGGGTTTGCGCGACAGCCCCCTGGATCTCGCTGGTGACCAGACTCAGCCTGTGTGCCGCTGTTTTGACGCCGCGTTGGTCCTGGCTGGCCAGGGCGTCGTTGAGCTCGTTGCGGCTGAGTACGAGCTCCCCGGCAAGGTTCATCAGTGCGTCCAACAGATTGACGTTGAGGCGGATGGTGACGTCGATGGCAGGGGAGGTTGGGGCGGCAGGGGCGGCCATGTCCGGGGGGGGCTCGGGAGGCGCTACCGGAGCTAGTAGGGATGTCAGCGCTTGGGATGTCGCTTTCGGCGTTTCAGCCACGATAGGCCCGCCGACCGGCTGAACGGTACCGTTGCGCTCAATGACGAGGATTTCCGAAGGTCTGACCTCGACCAAGTCTCCGATCAGATCGCGCTCCAGGACCGTCGCATAGAGAACCTCCATGCGGAGATTGCAGGGGCCTTCGTCCTCCAGGGTGCCAGCCGAGTCGAAATCGAACGCCGAATCGACAATCGTGCCGCATTTTATCAACATGCGCATGGCGGTCAGAGGGGTTTTGCCACGCTTGTCAAAGTCGCGGATCATATCGTAACGGACCAGATAGATGGACTTGCCGCCGCGACGGGCCTGGTCGAGATCGAAGGCCGGGACTTCGATGATGCGGCTGGCGTTCTCGATGCTCAGCGCCACACTGGAGTTGAGCAAGGCCTTACGAGCTTCGGGGAGCTGGGAGGCGGCGAGCGCGGTGAGTGCGGTGAGAAACTCAGAGCAATCCACCTGGTTGCTGACTGCGTAATTCTCGATCAGGTCCCGCAGTTTGTCAAAACTGAGGAGCAGGACGCTCACGATTTCGGAATTCGGCACGATTTGGTTGGCGCGGACGAGGTCGAGAACATTCTCAATTTTGTGGGCGAGTTCGCGAATGACGGTGAGGCCGAAGAAGCCTGCGCCACCCTTGACTGAGTGAGCGGCGCGGAAGACGCGGTTGACGATCTGCTCGTCAACGGTATCGCCGGCCTGCTCGATCAGCAGTAGATCGTTCTCGATGGTGGCCAGATGCTCGCGGCTCTCGGCGAGGTATTCTTGCACCAAATCGTCTGAAAGGTTGTATTCGTTCATGTCGGACTACTCCCCGGAAATCGAGAAGTGTTGATCCATGCGCATGGTGCGGAAGAGCTCGAGCAGATCGTGGGTGGCGTGGATGAGCGAGAGCTGGCCGCCGGATTTGCGCAGGGAGTTGTGCGCGGCAATGAGGAGACCGAGGCCTGAGGAGTCGATCATGCGGACATCGGCGAGATCGACGGTGAGGTTCTTGACCCCGGAGGCGACGAGATCGCGCATGTCTGAGCGCAGTGTGGATTGGGATTCGGCGACAACATCTGCGCCGGGGCGAAGGATGGCGCCATCTGCTGATTTGGTGATTGTGGATTTCATACCGGTGATATGCCGTTGAGGTGCCTGAGGAGGGCGACGGCGTTGCCTTTCTCGTTGAATCGAACTAAGTTTGCGTATTTGCGGTAGATTTCAAGGCCGCGGCCGCCAGGTTCGGAGGGATGCGTTTCGCGGTGCAAGACTGGTCTCCAGTCGAAGCCTGAGCCTTCGTCCTGGACTAGAATCAGAATTCGTCCGCGCTTGGCTCTGATAGTGCAGTCTACCGTTGCGCCCTCATTGTGGGAGCCATGAAACACGGCGTTGTTCAACGCCTCGCGCAGCAACAACTCACAAGCAAAGGCGACGTGAGAATCGCAGAAGGAAGCGGCCTGGCTGCGAAGCGCAGCTTGCATGGCTGAGGCGATCAGCGATGGAGCGCCCGGGGTGGCCGGAAGCCTCATTCGAAGGTAGCAACCTGGTGTGTGTGTCATGAGTCGACCTCTGCGGAAAGAAGAAGCAGATCGTCGCTGGGATTCGGCTGGATCAAGAGCGTGTCTTGAGCGACGCGGGCGACACACTCGGCCAAGGGCAGAGACCGGTGCCGGATGCATGCGGCGACCAAGGCCTCAAGGCCGACGCGGCGACCGCCGGGGCCCGTCTCAATCAATCCGTCGCTGTAGAGAAAGACGCGGTCTCCGGGGTGCAGAGTCATGTCTTTGCCCTGGAGCACGGCGGCGCTGAACATACCCAAAGGATCGCTATTCAGATTGACGACCTGCGCCTCGCCGCTGGCCCCGACGACCAAAGCGGGCGGGTGACCGGCACTAAGTACGGACAATTGGCGCGTCCGGCGGTTCAGTCGGGCGTAACAGGCCGTAAGATACTGCGCCTCGCCCAACATTTGTCGCATCACCGCGTCGATCCCGCGCATGGTGTCTTCTGGAGAGTAAAGAGGCCCAGTGTATTGACGAAGCAGCGCCTTAACGGCGCTCGTGTGAAAGGCTGCGCTGGCGCCGTGTCCACTGATATCGGCGACAAAGTATCCAAAGACATCGGCATCGACGCGGACGACATCGTAGAAGTCGCCGCCAGCCTCCTCAAAGGGATGGTAGTAAACCGCGAAG
>JANXUM010000334.1 GCA_025356215.1 Bryobacter sp.
CCCGCGCCCTCCCCATTGCGACAATCCGCAAAAAGTTCCTCCAGCGCGAGGACCCGCTCCTCCTCGGCATCGCCGCCAACGCCGCCAACGAGCCCCGAGCGAACCCAATCGATCCGGCTACTGAACTCCAGCCAGCGTAGAAGCCATCAAAATCATGTATTTCGTACCCGGAATGATCGACGCCAAGTCCGCGCTCTCCTCCAGCGAATGCGCTCCGCCACCCAGAATGGCTCCGATTCCAATCGACGGAATCCCCATCGCCACGCCAATGTTGTGGTCGTCGCTCCCGCTATCGAACGCCACCGCCTTACGCTCCCCATTCAGCTTCAAGTGGTCCGTCACCGCCAGCGCCGTCTGCACCAGCGTCGAATTCATCCGCACTTCCTTCGGCAGCGCTTTGGAGTAATCATGCACGACATTCACCGGCTCAATCACAAGCTGCAACTTCTCCTGATTCGCCGCCCGTTGCGCGATGCTCTTCACATCCTCAACCAGCTTCTGCTCGCTCTTGATGTCCTGACTCCGGATATCGACCGTGATAAACACCTTGCCCGGCGTCGCGTTCACAACCGTCCCGCCGCCCAGCGTCCCCACATTCGCCACCGGCAAATTTGCCGATCCGCCGTCCATCACCTCCGGCATCTTCATCTCTCCGATAGCCAAAATCGCCCGGGCCGCCCCGCGCGCCGCGTTCGCCTTGCCCTTGCTCGCCAGCGTGTGCATCGTCGGGCCCTCAAAAATAAACTTGTACTGCTCGATCAGCAGCGCGCCATATCCAACGCTGCCCATTCGCGAATCCACCGCCACAAACATATCCGGCTTCTTCTCGCGATGCTCCAACCAATACTTCGCCCCCAGCAGCCCAATTTCTTCCTGCACCGTGGCCACAAAGATCACATCGCCCTTGGTTTTAATGCCGCTGTCCCGCATAATCTCAAACGCGTTCAACAGCGCCGCCAGGCTCCCCGTATCGTCGCCGATTCCCGGTGCGTGCAATCGCCCGTTCACCTCGGTCACCTTGATCGGCGTATCCATCGCAAACACCGTATCGGTATGCGCGGCAAACGCCACAACCGGCCCGCCGCCGCTGCCCTTGTAAGTGCCCCATACGTTCCCGATCGCGTCCTCTTCAATCCCCGTCAGCCCAACCCGCGCCATCGCGGTCTTCATATAGGCGATCCGCAATTTCTCCTGCTTGGACGGAGAAGGAATCTCGGTCAACGTAATCCACTCCTTCTGGATCGCCGCCTTGCGTGCGTCCACAGTCGCAAAAGCCTTCTTCAGTTCGGGCTTATTGGCGATCGAAGGGTCAAAAACGGACTTCTCGGCAAACAGCGAAACAACACTCAACGCGATCGAAATGCTACGAAACATATAGGCAATAGCTTAGCGCTAAGCCGCGTGCTCCAGCTCCTCTTCCAGTGCCTGCCGCTCATGCAGTTCCGCATAATACCCGCCGCGCGCGATCAATTCCGTATGCGTCCCCTGCTCCACAATTTTCCCGTGATCCAGCACGATAATCGTATCGGCGTCCTTCACGGTCGACACACGATGCGAAACAAAGAGGGCGGTCCTCCCCTTCATCGTCACCCGCAACTCATGCAGAATCTTCTCTTCCGTGATCGTGTCGACGCTCGACAGCGCGTCGTCCAGGATCAACAACGCCGGATCCCGCAAGATCGCCCGCGCGATCGCCGTCCGTTGTCTCTGCCCACCGGACAAGGTAATCCCGCGCTCCCCAATCACTGTCGAATAGCCATCGGGGAACCCCTCGATATCGTCGGCCAACCCGCTCTTGCGCGCCGCCGCTTCAATCTCCGCGTCAGTGGCGCCCTCCACCCCCAGCGCAATATTTTCGGCCAGCGTTGTACTAAACAAAAACGTCTCCTGCGGAACAAACCCAACATTACGCCGCAGTTCACCAGGATCCACCCGCCTCACATCGAGACCATCCAACGTCACCCGTCCCTCGCTCGGGTCCAGCAGTCGAGTCGCCAACTGCAACAGCGTCGTCTTCCCCGATCCCGTGCGTCCCACAATCGCCGCCGTCGTTCCTGCGGGAATCGTCAAATCGACGCGATCCAGCGCCACAACCTCGCCAAACTTCACCGTCACTGCCTCAAATCGCAACTCCCCGCGCACCTTCCCCAGCGCAACAGCGTCAGCCGGTGCCGAGATCGACGGCACCGCCTCCAGAATCTCCCGCAATCGCTTCAAGCTCGCCGTCCCGCGCTGTGTCAGGTTGATCACCCAACCAAACGCAATCATCGGCCAGATCAACATCCCCATGTAGGTCTGAAACATCACAAACGAACCCAACGTGATCTTCCCCGTATACAAACGCCATCCCCCAGCCCACAACACCAGCAGGAAGGTGCAGCCGACCAATGTCTGCATCAGCGGATAGAAGATACCCGTGTCCCGCGCCAGCCCCAGATTCGCTTGAATGTAATCCAGATTCAGCGCCTCAAACTTCTTCATCTCGGCTTCTTCTTGCGCGTAGGCCCGCACAATCCGCACCCCGTTCAGGTTCTCCTGCACCCGGCTCGATATGTCGCTAAACTGCGCCTGAATCTTCTCAAATCGCTTGTGGATCTTCTGCCCAAAATAGACGACGACAAAACTCACCAGCGGTGCCGGAATCAGCGCGATCAACGTCATCTGCCAATCCACGCTCACCATCACGCCGATCGCCAGCACCGTCGTCAGCGTGGTTTCCGCCCAGTACATCACCCCGGGGCCCAACATCATCCGCACTTGGTTCAGGTCGTTGGTCGCCCGCGCCATAATGTCGCCCGTCCGCATCTTCTGGAAAAAATCCCCGCTCAGCCGCACCAGACGAGTGAACAGATCGTTGCGCATGTCAAACTCGACATCCCGCGAGATACTCACCAGAATCAACCGCGCATAAAACTGCGCCACCCCGCGCACCAGCGAAAAGCCCCCAAGCATCGCCGCAAACTTCCACAACTTGTCAAACGCAAAGCCCGCCAGCAAGCTGTCAAAACCATCGCGGATCACCAGCGGATTCAAAATCGCCAGCACCGTCTTGGCCAGCAAACAGGCCGCGCCGATGGCGATGCCACGCTTATACTTGCGCAGGTACGGCCAAGCGATGTCGACCGTAGTCCTGAAGGTCCCCGCCAAACTATACCCCGAACCAGCTCGTTATCGTCTTCGCCCACTCATAGGCGAATGTCTTCCGTGTCGGCCGCTCTTTCCACCATCGGTCCACGGGAAAATCATGATCCGCCGCCGCCACGACGGTCACCTGCATCTCGGGAGCGTACTTGCGAAACAAAGCCCCGGCTCGCCGCGTGTGGTAATTCGAGGTCACGAGAATGAACTCCTTGATCCCCTCCGCCCGCATCCTCGCCGTGATCCCCACGGCCTCGTCCTTTGTCGAATCCACCGGTGAGTGCAACGCCGCCATCTTTGCCGCCTCGCACCCCCGCTTCCTCGCCCACTCTTCCCCCAAGTCCGCTTCCATGTGCCCGTACATCATTTGGCTCCCGCTAAACCAGACCCGCTTCACGAGTCCACGTTTCAGCAACTCACAGCCCATATCCGCCCGGTGCCCCGCCGAGTCCCCACCCAGCACAATTGCCACTTCGGCCGCCTTGGGTTTATCGGTCTGCACCAGGTACGCCCCCATCGCCGTTAGGATGGGTTCCCGCGCCAGCCACAATGCCGCAGCCAGCACCCCGAACGACAATACGAGTTTGATCTTCCGCAAAGGCCTAGTGGTCCTCGGGCGAACGCATCGGATCCAGGTGTCCCACTTCGCGAAGGCGCTGGAACATCCGCTCCACCTCCGCCTCGTCTTCCAAAGTAAGAATCGCGTGCTTCTCCACTTCGGCGTTGCTTCCCCGGCGCACCACAATGGTTGCTTGCCGCTGCCCCTGTGGCAGCCCATCCAACAACGCGTGCGGCGCGCACTCGCAAACCACTTCCTTCAACCGGCCCGAACTTTCCATGTCACCCGCGTACACCAGCAGGATCCGCCGCCCGCCTTCAAGGTCCAGCTTCAACAGCAGCGGCGTCAGCCAGCCAGTTGTCTCAATCCGCGCGATCGCGCTCCAGGGAATGATTCGCTTTCCGATCGCCAGTTCGCGGTCCGTGATTTCGATGGTCGGTTGCAGACTCAACCAGAACAGAAACGCGGCGCTGGCCAGAAAAATGGCCGCCGGTACAATCGCCGGGTTCCACTGCCAGCCCACCCAGCCCGACATCAGTCCGAGCAAAACCGCCACGAAACCCATGTAAACGAAATGCTTGGATGGCGCAAAACGGGTCATCTAGTTACTAGCCCTTTCTTAAAGCCTAACGCCCCTCCCGCCACCCCGTCAAACACCGCTTGTATCTGCTTGCATTCATTGATACGCTTTCGGCCAACGTCTATGAAACCCCTAATTTTCCTCCTCGCGCTCGCCTCGCTCGTCCCGGCACAGGACTCCCGGATCTTCAACACCGTCAAGCTCAAACTGGCCGCCGGGAAGCAAGTCGTCGGCGGCACCGTCTCCATCCCCGACCCCGATACCTATTGCGCCATGGCCAACGCTGGCTTCGACTTTCTCTGGATCGAGATGCAGCACAGCCCCATGTCCTACCAGAATGTCGCTCACATGATCATGGCCTGCAAAGGCGCACCGGCCATGCCATTCATTCGAGTACCTGACGCAACCGAAGGCGACATCCAGAAGGCCGTCGACATGGGAGCGGTCGGCATTATTATCCCCATGGTCGAAGACATTCAAAAGGTCCTCAATGCCATCAAGTTCGCCAAATACCCGCCCACCGGCAAGCGCAGCCTGGGCGGCGGCCAATATGGCACCCTCTGGGGCCCCGACTACCGCCAGATCGCCAATGACAACATCATGATTGTCGCCATGATCGAATCCCCCGCCGGCGTCAAGCTCGCCAAGCAGATTGCCACCACCCCCGGGGTCGACGTCGTCTTCGTCGCCAGCACCGATCTGGCCAGCTTCTCCGGCCTCAAGCAGGGCGACCCAGGCTACGAAGCCTTAGTCACCACCGTCCTCGACACCACCCTTTCGGCTGGCAAGAAGGTAGCTGGCCCCCTGGCGTGGAAAGGCACCCGCAAAGGCTACACCTTCTTCCAGGCCCCAGGTGAAACCACCTTCATCAAAGCCGGTGCCAAACTCGCCCTTGACGGAGCCGTCGCCCCCGGCGAAAAGAAAGGAATCGCCCCCACCGAAGGAGCCGAAAAATAGCAGTTACCGCAACCAGCGATCAAGATGCTCAGCGACAAAATCGTCGTCGTTCAACTCCGGATAGGCCGCGCACACCCGGTCAATCTCTGCGGCCTGCCCAGGCGAAAGATCCTCATCGGGGTTTAGGCACCACCGCCCCTGCAACAGCCCCTGCCGCCGCAGCACCTCGTTGATGCCGGCGATACAACCCGCAAACCCGTTGCGAACATCGAACAACGCTGCATTGGCGTCGGTCACCCGATCCGCCAAGTCAAACCAATGCCGGTCCACGGCCTTTACCTGCTTGATCTCCTCAAGCATTGCAACAGCCTTGCGCGTCCAAACCGACCAATGCCCCAACAGTCCCCCAACGATCCGGTTAGCCCCAAGCAGGTCCAACACGATGTGGTCATCGTTGCCGGTATAGAGCGACACCTCATCGCCCCGCCCACTCTCGGCCACCCCGCGAACAACGTCGAGAGTCGCATAGCGGTCAAACGGCGCGATCTTGATCGCAACAACGCTTTCGATGGCTGCAAAGCGCCGCCAAAACTCCACCGGCAACGCGATCCCGCCCACCGCCGGCTGCAAGTAAAAGCCCATCACCGGCATCACCCCGGCCACCGCCTTACAATGCCCGATCAAGGCGTCAATGCTCGCCCCCCGCATCGCCGCCAAGCTTAGCAAGCCAACGTCATAGCCAAGCCCCCGCGCCAACTCCGCCTCAGCCACCGCCTGCGCCGTCTGCCCGCAAACTCCCGCGATCATCACCATCCCAGACCCGCGAGCCTCCCCCAACGCCAACTCCAGCACCGGGCGCAACAACCCATGCCGCGGCTCCCGGATCTCAAACTGAGTCGTATGCACCGCCACCGCCACGCCCCCCGCCCCCGCGTCCCTGTAGTAGCGTGTAAGAGCCCGCTGATGACGCTCGTCGAGCTTCCTCTTAGCCGTCAAGGCCAACGGGTGCGCCGGGATCACCAGCCCCTCTCGGAGCTTTCTAGAACTTGCCATCGCGCTTCTCAAACTTGGTTGGCTTCCCCAGCAGCCGGCCGCCGGTGGCGATCCAATCCGCCTGTATCTCGATCATCCGCTCCAGGCCAACTTCTGGCGCACCCAACAGTCGATGGCAGAGCGACGAGTTGTTCAACAGCGCGGTCGAAGCCTCCTCACCCGTGATCTCCACCGGCCGCCCAAAGATCTCCCCAAATCGATGTGCGATCGCCCGCACGCTCGCCGTCTCCGGCCCCGTAACATTCAAAGCCCGCGCCGGCGTCTCGCAAAGGTCCAAGGCCCGGATGCAGTAAGAGTTCGCGTCTCCCTGCCAGATCACGTTCGCATAGCCGTTGGTTACATCCACCGCCTCGCCCCGGTACACCTTGCCGCCAATATCCAGTAAGACGCCGTAACGCAGGTCGACGGCATAGTTCAATCGGAACAGCACGGTCGGAGTCTGATAGGTCTCGGCGAAGTACTCATACACCCGTTCACGAGCCAGTGCCGACTGCGCATATTCACCAACCGGCGCCACTGCCGTCGTCTCCGTCGCCCCGCCTGATTGAACCTCAACCAGCGGATACACGTTCCCCGTCGAGAACACCACCGTCCGCGCCCCACGATAACGATACGCCGCCAGCCCCGCCGTCCAGGTATTGGTCGCCCAAGTCAAATGCTCCTGCCCGGACGAACCGAACTTACGCCCCGCCATGAAGATCACATTGGGCGCGTCCGGCAGCGCCTCCACCGCCTTGGGGTCCATCAGGTCGGCCACCGCCCGGGTCACAGGAATCACCTTGTGCTTGACGCCCGCCGCCTCAATCGCCCGCTCCAGCCGGCGAACCAGAGTCGGCCCCATCTTGCCCCCCGCCCCCAATACGACAACGTCTCCACCAAAACGACTGGCGCAGCCGATGTCGGCTGCGCCAGGGTTGGTTAACAAGTCTTCGAGGTTGTCTTCGGTCACGCTACCTAAAAATCGTAGCGTAGAGCGAACTGCATTACACGCGGGCCGCCCAGCGTTCCGGCATAACGCCCGAACGAAGAAGGGTTGCCCAGGTTGATGTTCGCCGTGAGCGGGTCAAAACGAACCGAGTTGGTGATGTTGAACACTTCCCAACGGAACTGCACTGAGTGCCCTTCCAGTTTGGGGATGGCGAAGCTCTTCGCCAGGTTCATGTCGATGTTGAACAGACCGTCGCCGCGAACCGAGTTGCGGGTGCCGATCTCGCCGGGGCTCGTAAAGTCGAAGGCCTTCAGCGCCGCAGTCGGGTCCGCGAACACGTTCGGTCCAGAACGACCGCCGGGAGGTGCCGGAGCGTTCTTGCTGGTCCCGTCGACAACCGACGCAATCTGCGTCGCATTGCCGGTCAGGTTGTAGTTGGTCGGCCAGGTGCGGTTATGGCCCACAGAGACGGGCAAGCCCGTCGTCTGGCGCCAGATGCCGCCCAACTGCCAGCCGCCAAGGACCGTGTTCACGATCGGGTTCGCCCCCGCCATGAACTTCTTGCCCTTGCCGACCGGAATTCCGTAGACCCAATTGGCGTTGAAGATGTGACGTTGGTCGAAGTCCGACGAGCCGCGCTGCTGATAGCGGGCGTAGGGATTGATGCTGATGCCGCGACCGGCCGTGGCATTGTCCTCGGAAGTCGACCCGATGTCGATTGAGTGCGCCCAGGTCCAGTTGAAGCCAATCTGATCGCCTGCCGAGAAGCGCTTCTGAACGCTCACCTGCGCCGAGTTGTAGGTCGAGAAGCCGACCGAGCGCAACGCGCGCAGGTAGGAGAACTGCGGGCTGTAAAAGGCGAACTTGCCCAGCTTTGAGGCGCTGGGGTCGCCAAAGCGATCCAGGCTCTCCAGAGCGGCCGTCGAGTCAGGGAAGTTGTCTTTGTAGACGTTGTAGGCTGCCTGCGTAGCCGTCAAGCCGCTGCCGGCCAGGCCAGGGAACATGTTCTCCCAATAGGGCATCCGTGCAACTGACGCCGTCGGTGCGTTGACGCGCACCAAGTCCGTGAGAGCCTTGGCGGCAGTGAAGTAAGTGACTCCCGATTGCGGGTCGCGGATGTTCAGCGGCGTCGCCAGATCCTCCGAGGTGATCGTGCGCTTGCCTTGGCTGGCCACATAGGCCGCCGTGACGTTCCAACCCTTGTTGAACTCGCGGCTGAACGATACGTTGTAGCGCATCGTGTAGGGTGCGCGCAGCTTGTCGTCCACCGAGTTGGTGATCGCGAAGTTGTTAGGCTGCACCACTGGGAATGCCGCCGGAGGAGCGGGCGTGACCAGTGTTTGCGGAACACTGAAAATACCCGTGTAGCGCGGGGCGTCGGCAATTGCGACCCGGCCCGAGCTGTTGTTGAGCGACGTCGACAAGCCGAGGGCGCTGGCGTCGAAATCTCGCACCAGGCCCGAACCCAGCACGTCGTAATAGATGCCAAAGCCCAGGCGCAGCACGCTCTTGCCCGCGCCGCCAAAGATCAACTTCGACAGGCCAGACTTCGCATCAGGTGAGTAAGCAAGAGCAAAACGCGGCGACCAGTTCTTCAGGTTGTCGTACAGCGGACGTCCGCCAGCCTTGTTCGCCAACTGATAGGAAATCGGGGGCAGGTTCGCACCGCCGGCTAGACCGTTGCCCGCGTTCGCCACGCGAGCGTCGAACCATTCGCTGAGCCGGACGTTCGTGCTGGTCTGGACTCCGTTCTTCTCATAGATCGACGGCCAGTACATGTAGCGCAGACCGGTCGTGATCGTCAGATTGCGGGTTACCTTCCAGTTGTCCGAGATGTACATCTCGGCCTCCTCGCCCTGGAACTTGCGCGCAACCCCCGAGCCCGGGGCTTGCGCGTTAACCGAACCGTCCGCGTTCGGGATGTAGTTGTACCGGCTCGTCACTTGGGTGACCAAGCCCAGCACCGCGGCCGTCGCGTCGTTGAACGAGGTGCGCGAACCGGCGTTGATGCGGTTCGTGCCCAGCGCGGCATCCGTCCACGGAGCGCTCAGGATCGAACCCGAGCTCGTCATCCATGACGAGTTGA
>JANXUM010000426.1 GCA_025356215.1 Bryobacter sp.
TCGCCGGCGCCTTGGCCGCCTTGCGGGACTTTTTCGACGCACGGCAAGGCCAGACGCAGAGCTTCTATTTTTACGACCTGCATGAGGGCGCTTACGACGGCACCGGCGTCTCGTCAGCCGGTCGCTACATCGTCCGGTTTGCGGGGCCCTGGTCGCACACGCTGCAACTGGGGCGGTTGCCCGCCACGATTGCACTGATTGAGATCCTCTGATGGCTGACAAAATTCATGCGATGCCCGGGAGCAATCTTTACGTCTTCCATTGTCCCGGCTGCGGCTATGGGCATCGCTTCGAAGTTCCCCGCTGGAGCTGGAACGGCTCATTGGAAAAACCAACTTTTTCTCCTTCGCTGCTGGTCAACTCTCATATGCCAGAGCAGCGGTGCCACCTGTTCATGACAAAAGGTCGGATCCAGTACCTGAGCGATTGCCATCACAGGCTGGCCGGCCAAACCGTAGACGTCCCCGATTGGGAAAACAATTCTAATGCCTGATTCCCTCGGTAACATCACAGTCCCGGACCTCACGCCCAGCGGCACCTGGCCGCTCAACGTGCGGTTCGGCGCGGTGCGGCAACTAGCCCCAAAGGTGGTGATCCATACTTTCGGCGCGGCCAACGAGAAAGTTGAGCAGCGCTATTACGTCGGCAAAGGCGAGAGGCGATTCCAGCTTCAATACCCTCGGTTGACCAAAGCTGAGATCGATTCGGCAGTCGCGTTCTGGCGTGCCCGGTTGGGCGCGGTGACGCCGTTTGCCTTGAATTATCCGCTGGAGGAAGGCGGCACGGCCACGCCTACCGTGCGGTTTGCCGACGACGCGCTAAGTGTTCAACGTGACAGCCAAAAGGGTGGATCGCTCAGGGTAACGATGGTGGAACTTCCAGCCACTTACCCGACTTACTCGGTGACCAAGACCCTGTCGCGTTTTCCCGATGCCGACTTTGCTACCGCGCTGTTGGCGCAGGTGCAGGAGATCATCCCGCTACTGCACATTCGCCCCAAGCTGATCGCGGGCGACACCTGCCCCGATAACATCTTTCTGAGTGACCGCCGATGCACAGTCGGCGGCCAACTGTATCAGGCGCGGCTGTTGGAATGGGGCGGGATCTCGCAGGCCATCGGCGGCGAAAACGACACGGCAAAATTCATCTTAGGCAACGCGGACGGCGTTCTTGAGAGCCTGGCGGCGGACGTTGACCTCAGCGACGCCGCCATTAGCTTCAGCCTGTTCCACGTCGGCAGCCAGACCCGGCTGGACCTTTGGTCCGGTGAAGTCTCCGATTTTGATCCCGACGAAAACGGCCAGAAGTTCACCGTCTCCGGAACCGACATCGCGGGCGCACTCAATGAGTTTTGCCCGCAGCGCGTTGTCGACCGCGCCTGCTGGAAAATTTTCAAAGACGGCATCAATTGCACCTACAGCGGAAGTGAGACGACCTGCGATAAGTCGTGGGCCCGCTGCACCGCGCTGGCCAACATCGATCAGTTTGGCGGCGTCTTCGTGCAACCGCAAGGCGTCAACGTCAAAGACAACGCCAGTGGCACCTTCGGCTTTGGCCGACGAGATTTCACCAGTACATCGATCATCAATGACTCCGCTTACGGCAAAGCGATCCCGCACGTCTACACGGACGCGGCGCTGCCCGTGCCTATGATCATCTGTGCCGGGCGCGAGGAGGGCGATTTCTACGCAGCGTTGGGCATCGTGAGTGAGGGGCCGATTGGCGCGTACGACACGGACGGGCTGAAGCATCGCCTGGATAATCAGCCACCGCATGGGCCGCTGCCCAAGGGTTTGCGGCGATCGCGCGGGCATGACCCGGTGCTGGACAATGACCCGGACGCAAACAGCCAATACTTCTCCCTCGGGGCGGGCGCGGGCACGCAGGCCTATGACGTCTACAAAGCTGCGGGAATCGCATTTCTCGATATCCGCCGCACCGATGCCAAGGGGCAGCAACTTTCGCAAGTCACCGAGCATAGTGGCACCGCGAGCGTGGCGGCCGGCATGGGCGGCTGGGCTTGGAGCGACGATACGACGCGTGTCTTTGCGGGCACGCTGGTCAACCCGATCTGGATCGCTGTCAACGAGTGGCTGCGCACCAAGGGTCTCTTCAATGGAAGTCAAGGGGTGCAGGAAGCAAGCTTCGACGTTCACGCGGCGGTCGCGG
>JANXUM010000298.1 GCA_025356215.1 Bryobacter sp.
CTTCGGCATGAACCGGCTGTTGTAGGCCGACTGCCAACATGACGAATCCCGTAGACAAGAGCCAGTGGCTCACAGAGGGCAAGTGATGGCGGATGTTCATAGAAATGCTTCGGTGACACTACCTGATAACAGCCTACCCCAGCCAGCGCCAACACGCCATCCGGACCCGATCGCCCCGGGTTCATTGATATCCTGAACGCTACCCATGCCGCTCTCAGCCGGAACGAAACTCGGTCCCTACGAAATCCTCGCGCCCCTTGGAGCGGGCGGCATGGGCGAGGTGTACCGCGCTCACGACACTCGGCTTGGCCGCGATGTGGCGGTTAAGGTCCTGCCTGCCGGATTCTCCGCAGATGCCGACCGGATGCGCCGCTTTGAGCTGGAAGCGCGCGCCACGGGCATGCTAAACCATCCCAATATTCTTGCGGTTTACGACGTCGGGACGCATGACGGATCGCCTTATCTGGTAACCGAGTTGCTCGAAGGCACCACGCTGCGCGAACAACTGCCTCTACCGCGGCGTAAAGCGCTGGATTACGCCGGTCAAATCGCGGCGGGGCTCGCCGCGGCCCACGCCAAGGGCATCACGCATCGCGACCTGAAGCCAGAAAACCTGTTCATCACTAACGACGGACGAGCCAAGATTCTGGACTTCGGCCTCGCCAAAGTGACCGGGGCAGGCTCCGCCCCAGGCGAAGCGGAAGCCACTCGCGGCATGTCCACCACCCCCGGCCTCGCGCTCGGCACTGTCGGCTACATGTCGCCCGAACAGGCGCTGGGCAAGCCAGCGGATCCGCGATCCGATATCTTCAGCTTCGGCGCGATCCTGTATGAAATTTTCGGCGGACAGCGGGCATTCCTGCGCCCTTCGAGCATCGAAACACTGAACGCGATTCTCAAAGAAGATCCGCCGCCGCTGGCCGATCCGGGCTTCGAGCGCATCGTGCACCGCTGCCTCGAGAAATCGCCAGAACAGCGTTTTCAATCCGCCAGCGATCTTGCATTTGCGATCGCAAACCAGGCCGACACGAAATCCGGAAGCGGCACGCTGATCGCAGCCGCGCCGGCACGCGGGGGACGAGAGCAACTGCGAAAGTGGTTGCCACCGGCCGCCGCGCTCCTTCTGGCACTTGGTGTGGTGGCCGGTTATCTCATTCCCAGGGGCGGAACAACCCAGTCCACAGTCAATTTCCAAAAAATTACATTCCGCCGGGGCACCGTCTATGGCGCGCGATTTACGCCGGACGGGCAGAATGTCGTCTACGACGCAGCCTGGGAGGGCAATCCGCCAGAACTGTTTACGGCCCACCGCGATTCCCCGGAAAGCCGCCCTTTAGGCTTACCCGGGACTTCGCTGCTGTCGCTCTCCCCCGGCGGAGAAATAGCGCTGTTGACTCATCACTATAGCCAAGTGCAAATGGGGTTCACAGGCACACTGGCTAGGGCGCCGATCGCCGGCGGAGCGCCGCGCGAGGTTGCGGAGGAAGTGTCCTACGCCGACTGGGCACCGGACGGATCCGGCCTCCTGGTCGTGCGCCAGGCAGGAGGGAAAGAACGCCTGGAGTACCCCGCCGGAAAAGTGCTTGTGGAAACAGGCGGCTGGATCAGCCATCCTCGCTTTTCTCCCCGTGGCGACCGCATCGCCTACCTGGACCATCCGGTACCAGGTGACGATCTCGGCTCGGTGACGATGGTCGATCTCGCCGGCAAGAAAGCAACGTTATCAACTGGCTGGGAGGCCGAAGAGGGATTGGCGTGGTCTCCGGACGGGAAGGAGATCTGGTTTTCGGCCGTCCGCGAGGGCAGTCAGCTCGCCATTCATGCCGTGACGCTGGCGGGAAAGGAGCGCTTGGTGCTGCCGGCACCAGGGGGCTTAATGCTCTACGATATTTCCAGAGCCGGGGATCTCCTGCTGGGCCGTTATGACCAAACCACCGGGGTGTTGGGTGTGGCACCGGGAGAAACCAGGGAAAGAGATTTGTCGTGGCTGGAATCCTCGATGGCGGCCGATCTGTCTCGCGACGGAAAAACCGTTCTGATGACCCAATACGCCTTGGCACCCGGCTATGCCATGGGTGTCAGAAAGACCGATGGATCGGCAGTCGTGCGTCTGGGAGATGGCAACGCACTGGCCCTCTCGCCGGACGGGAAATGGGCCGTAACGATCTCTGCCGCCACGCCGCAGGAATTGAGCGTGGTGCCCACCGGCGTAGGCGAGTCCAGAAAGCTGAAAGCTGAGGGAATCACCAATTACCTGCGAGCCGCTTCCTGGTTTCCGGATTCCCGGCGCATTGCATTTGTGGGCGCGGCGGCGGGTCACAAGTTGCGCACCTACTCCCTCGACGTGGCCGGCGGTGGACCGCCTCGTCCGCTCACTCCGGAAGGAATCACGGGAACCTTGATCTCGCCGGACGGCCGCTTGCTGGTGGCCAGTGGGGCCGATGGAAATTACGCCCTCTACCCCGTCGAAGGCGGTGAACCGGTGCCCGTGCGTGGATTGAAAGACGCAGACGTTGCGATCCAGTGGACTGCGGATGGCCGGTCCCTCTACATCTTGGAAAAAGGCACTTGGCCGCATAGGATTTTCCTGGTCGATCTGGCGACCGGCCGTCGCGAGTTATGGAAAGAAGTGACCCCGTCCGAGCGGGCGGGCTTGGGCGATCGCAGCCTACGCTTGCGGATCACACCCGACGGAAAAGCTTATACCTACCTTGTCTCCCGTACTTTGTCGCAATTGTATCTGGTGCGGGGGCTGAGGTAGATTCGCGCGGCCCGGCTCGGTCCTGTTGATCTGCCGGCCAATCCAAGCGCCCGCGGGATGCAATATTGCGACTAACAGTTATGCCGTGCATCGACGAACCCACCGTCGCAGAACCCAAGCTTCCGCCAGCATCTTACAATTGGCCATGGTGAATCGACGTTTACTGTTGTTCGGGGGCGCCACTGCTCTAACGGGCGCGCCTCAGGCCCGCGCGACGGTGCTGTACGGGGATCGCGAAGTCGAGCTCACCACCAGCCGCGTCGAGAAGGGCGACTTGTGGATTCCTTTTGGCGACTTACCTGGGATCAATGAATTCAGCATAAAGCCGCAAGGGGCTTGCCGGGCCGACATCTGCATTCCGCTGCCAAAGGAGCTCAAGCGCAAGGGCTGGCTCAATCTGAGCGGCTTTGCGCGCAAAGTGAAACAGGCCGTCGTGAACGACGGCGCGCTGTGGAGCTTTGGGGAAATCCCTACGCTGCGGGGCGGCTTTCCTGAGTCGCGTCTTGCGCCAGACTTTGCCGTTAAAGACCGTAAGGGCGACACAGTGCGGCTCACTGATTTTCGCGGGCGAAAGATACTCCTTCTCACCTGGGCCAGTTGGTGAGGATGCCGCCTGGATCTGCCGGTCTGGCAGAGCATCTATTCTGAGTTAAAGAGCCAAGGGTTTGAGTTGGTGGCGGCCGCACAAGATACCGGCGGCGAGGCGGCGGCGGGTAAGTGGTACACCGCCGCCAAGGCCACCTACACGACACTCATCGACACCGGGCACGCCATCAGTTCCGCTTACCAGTTGGTGAACGTGCCATCCGGGGTTTGGATCGATGAGCGTGGAAGAATCGTCCGTCCGTCCGAGACCGCCGCGCCCAAGAACCAGGAATTGAAGATTGGCGGCAAGACCATCAACACCCAAGGCGACGCCTATGTAGCCGCGTTGCGCGATTGGGTGGCCAAGGGCGAGTCGAGCGAGTTTGTAATGAGTGACGCGGAGTATCGCCGGCGAGTGAAAGAGCGAAGCCCGCGGGAGCGCGAGGCCGACGCCTGCTTCAAGCTGGCGGTTGCGCTACACGATCGTGGGCGCGAAGACGAGGCGCGCCAGTGGTGGCTGCGGGCGCAAACACTCAGCCCTGACAACTGGAATTATCACCGGCAGGACTGGAGCTTCACCAGCGAGGCGGGCAAAAAGTGGATGGATAAGTTCCAAAAAACCACTACCGATTACTACCCAAAGCTGGAGCTCAAAGAGAAGCCTTAGCGCAGAACAGGGCGGCGGACCTGCCCCTCGCCGCTAGGGCACACCCCAAGCGCGCCTCCTCCGTTACGGAAGCGTGTCGAGCAAACACTCTATCAGACGTGCGACCATAAAGGTTAAGCCTCCCACATGCCTTTTTCACCCGAGAAGATTCGAAACATCGCTATTGTTGCGCACGTAGACCATGGAAAGACCACGCTGGTGGACACCATGCTTCGCCAAAGCGGCATTTTCCGCGCCAATGAAGAGCTCACAGACCGCGTTATGGACTCCAACGATTTGGAGCGCGAACGCGGCATCACCATCCTTGCCAAGATCACCGCGATCAACTACAAGGGCGTTAAAATCAACATTTGCGACACCCCTGGCCACAGTGACTTCGGCGGCGAAGTGGAGCGCGCGCTCAAGATGGTCGACGGCGTCATGTTGCTTGTCGATGCGAGCGAAGGCCCTCTCCCGCAAACCCGCTATGTGCTATCGAAGGCCCTCGAAGCCCACCTCACGCCCATCGTCGTCATCAACAAAATCGACCGTCCCGACGCCCGCGTGCAAGAAGTGCTGAACGAGATCTACGACCTCTTCATCGATCTCGATGCCCAAGAGCACCAGTTGGAATTCCCTGTCGTCTACGCTATCGGCAAGTCCGGCTTGGCCAAGATGAACATGGAGGATGAGGCCCTCACGCTTGAGCCGCTCTTTGAGACGATCGTCAAGCACATTCCGCCCCCCAAGGGCAGCGCCGACGCCCAACTGCAGATGTTGGTCGCCAATCTCGATTACTCCGAGTACCTGGGCCGCCTCGCCATCGGCCGCGTCTTCAATGGCACGATGAAGCTGAACTCCGAGGTCAGCATCGCCAAAATCGATGGCAGCTTCCAGAAGACCAAGATCACCAAGATGTACACCTTCGACGGCCTCAAGCGCGTCGAAGAGACCGAAGTCTACCCCGGCGACATCATCGCGATCGCGGGCGTGGAAGGCATCACCATCGGCGAGACGGTCACCAGCGTCGAGAACCCCAAGCCGCTGCCGCGCATCCACATTGACGAGCCAACGATTGCCATCACTTTCACGATCAACACTTCGCCCTTTGTCGGTCGTGAAGGCCAGTTCGTCACCTCCCGCCACCTCCGCGATCGCCTGACCAAGGAGCTCCTCACCAACGTAGCCCTGCGCGTGGACGATACCGCCACACCCGAGAGCATGAAGGTGATGGGCCGCGGCGAACTTCAGCTTGCCATCCTGATCGAAACCATGCGCCGCGAAGGCTTTGAGCTTCAGGTGAGCAAACCCGAAATCGTCACCAAGACGATCGACGGCGTTCTCAAAGAGCCGCAGGAAGTATTGCTCATCGATTGCTCTGAGCAGTTTATCGGCACCGTTATCGAAAAGATGGGCCACCGCAAAGGCAAGATGATGAAGATGGTGAACAACGGATCGGGACGCGTTCGCCTCGAATTCCAAGTGCCTTCACGCGGTCTGATCGGCATCCGCAACGAGATGCTTACCGAGACGCGCGGCACCGCGCTGATGAACTCGCTGTTCAATGGCTACATGGATTGGCAGGGCGACATCCCGATGCGTCCTACCGGTGTTTTGATTTCAGACCGGGCCGGCGTCACCACCGCCTTCGCCATCAACGCCATGCAAGAGCGCGGCGAGATCTTCGTCAGCCCGGCACAGGAAGTTTACGAAGGCATGATCATCGGCGAGAACGCCCGCGATAGCGATCTTGTCGTCAACATCGTACGCGAGAAGAAGCTGACCAATATGCGCAGCTCCTCGGCCGACGACGCCATCCGCCTCGTCCCGCCCAAGCTCATGACGCTTGAGCTGGCCATTGAATTCATCGAGATCGATGAGTTTGTCGAGATCACTCCCAAGTCCATTCGCCTGCGCAAAAAGATCCTCAAGGCCAATCAAAGGTGATCCAAACCCTCAAGGAAGCACTGCGGGGAAGCAAGCAGGATTTCACTGAGGGTAGCTTAAAGCGGGCCATCGTCCTGCTGGCTGTACCGATGGTGTTGGAGCTCTCGATGGAGAGCCTTTTCGCCATCGTGAACGTCTTCTGGGTGGCGGGCCTGGGGGCAAGCGCGGTGGCAACCGTCGGCTTGACCGAGGCTCTGATCACCGTCGTTTTTGCCGTTGCCATGGGGCTGTGCGCCGGGGCCACTTCATTCGTCGCCCGCCGCATCGGCGAGAAAGATCCGGCTGGCGCCAGCGCCGCAGCCGGGCAAGCCATTCTGTTGGGTCTTGCCGCAAGCGTAATTGTCGGCGCGCCCGCCGCCTACTTTGCCAAAGACCTGCTTGGCTTCATGACCGAAGATCCGGCTGTCCTCGAAAACGGTTACCGGTTTACAACGGTCATGTTCGGTGGCTGCGGGTCGATCCTGCTGATCTTCCTGATCAACGCCATCTTTCGCGGAGCCGGCGATGCGGCCATCGCCATGCGTGTGCTGATCCTGTCCAACCTCATCAACCTCGTCCTGGACCCCTGCCTGATCTTTGGCCTCGGCCCGTTCCCGCAACTTGGCGTCACCGGCAGCGCCTTTGCCACCACTTGCGGGCGTAGTGGCGGCGTCGCCTATCAGCTCTATCGCCTCTTCCAGCCAGGCGGCCGCGTCACCCTGCGCCTGTCTCACCTCACACCCGACATCAAACTTATGACCGGGATGCTCCGCGTCAGCCTGCCGGGCATGTTCCAGTACAGCATCGGCATGATCAGTTGGGTCTTTCTCAGCCGCATCGTAGCCCGCTTTGGGGCAACCGCGACCGCAGGTTACACGATCGCGATCCGCATCATCATGTTCAGTATCCTGCCAAGTTGGGCGCTGGGCGGGGCCGCCGCCACATTGATGGGCCAGAACCTGGGTGCCGGCAAGCCCGACCGCAGTGAGCGCGCCGTTTAGCTCTGCGGCTTCTACAACATGATCTTCCTGGGCCTCGTCAGCTTGGTCTTCATATTCTTCCCCGAATCCTTGATGGGTATCTTTACTGCGGACCCAGCCATCATTGCCATCGGCAAAACCGCGTTGCGTGACATCAGCTACGGCTATCTGCTCTACGGCTACGGCATGGTGCTGGTACAGGCCTTCAATGGCGCTGGCGACACGGTGACGCCCACGGTCATCAACATCGTCTGCTACTGGCTATTTCAGATTCCTCTGGCCAGCTATCTGGCCGGGGCTGGAGGAATGGGCACGGACGGCGTGTTCATCGCGGTGACGCTTACGCAGAGCTTGGTGGCCGTCTGCGGGATCATTGCCTTCCGGATGGGGCGCTGGAAGAAATCGCGAGTCTGATCAGACCCTCCACTCGATCCCACACCTCTGGGTCAAACTGCATTTTCAAATGCGGAATCATCAGCACCCGCAAAAGCGCCGTTTCCTCTTCGGTGTTCACGTATTTCCATAGAGGGTAACGATAGCGCCAGTTGCCCAGGATCTCCGTCCGTTTCTTGTCCTCGGCCTTGATCCGGGTCTGCCCGCGCATTGGGCCAATGTCGTGTTGATAGAGGTTGGCGGCGGCGCGCACGTTTGACGGCACTTTGGCGTCACGCAGCCCCACACTGTCAATCTGGACGCTCAGCAACACGCTCATCTCCTGTTTCTTCAACCAGCGGCACAGATCGACGGTGGCCGCGCCGCCCAGGCTGTGGCCGTAAATCACAATGCGCGCTTGTGCGCGCTCGGATTGGCTTAACTCACCATCGCCGTCAAAGTCGAAGGCCTTACGGATCAATTCGCGAGCCAGTTCGACTCGGTGATTTTCGATCGTTTCGATATAAGTTCCCGGTAGCGCTTCGGCGCGAAGGCGTAAACAGATGCGCCGCACCAGGCGGTATGGCTTGTCCCACGGTTCCCATCCACCGACGATGCCGATCACTAACGTGTCGCCGGGTTTCAAAGGCAACGGAGTCGTCAAATCAGAAAAGCTTTGGCGGTGCCACTGAGCCGGCGCTGGTACCGCAAAAATGAACACGCAAAAAAGGAGCCTGCGGAGGAGGGATGCCGCAGGCTCCAGGGGATTGCAAGGAGATGCAAACGATCCTGATCTCATAGCCCTCTAAGGGGTGTCAGGATTTCTTCTCGACGATCAGCTCGTTGGTGACGCTGAAGACACCGGATACTTGATTGGCGAAAAGTCCAGCCAATTTCTTATCCATCTCGTTGATCACGACACCCGTCAAGGTGACGTTGCCGTTCTTCACGAGTATGTGCACCGACGGGATGGCACCCAAGGTGTATCGGCCGAGCGAGGACTGGCCGAAGATATTGCGATACAACGCCATCCGCAGCCGGTCGTCGAAGGGCGAGAGCGGGAGCACCTCGATACGGTTCTCGACGTTCTCCACGCCTGCCACACGCTTTACAACGTTGGCGGCGGAGCTTGAAAGGACGGGGCGTGTAACTTGCCCGGTGAGAATCACCTTGCGCCCTTCAAATGAAAAACTAAGTTGATCGAAAACGCCGTAAAACGGCAGCGTCACAAGCTCGTGACGGACTTTGTCTGCCAGACGCTCCTGCTCGGTGGCGCTAGACGGCAACTTAGCGGAAACAAGCGGAGCGGTAGCCATCATGGTTGTAATCAGTGCTGTAAGTAAGCTCTGTTTCATTGTGTTTGGCCTTCCTTCTTCCTGCTAAGTTGGACGCGGAAACAGACCCAAAGTTTCGGAAATCCGCATAGCCCACCTAGGCGGACTTTACTTCCGTCCATAGCCGATCCCGCAAGCGCTGTGTCGCCGCGTTGCTGGTTTGGAACCATTCTCCTCTGGCAAGAATGGCCTCGCCGGGGAACAAGGTTGACAGGGCGCGGAACTCCGCCGGTAAGTGCGCGATCGCCGCCGCGTTGGGTGTGGACGCGCGGCTTGCCTGCGTAATCGCCGCAGCTACATCCGCGCGGTAAAGGTAATTGATGAACTCATGCGCCAATTCCGTCCTCCGTGATTCCGCCAGAATCGCCACACAGTCGCAATAGAGCGAGAAGCCCTCTTTGGGATGGTGGAAGCGCAACTTGGGCGCCCCGTCGATGGTCAACTGCGAACTGCCGGCCCACAACTGGCACGCTTGCACATCGCCCGCCGCCACTTGGTCCCGCACCTCGGTATTCAGATAAGCTCGCAGCACTTTCTTCTGATCGATGGCCAGCCGCTGCGCGCGGCGCAACTCATCGGGCGAATCCGTATTGATCGAATAGCCAAGCATTTTGAGACAGGCGCCAAAAACTTCCGACGGCTCATCGAGCATCGTTACCTTTCCCCGCAAGTCACTTCTGAAAAGATCGGCCCAGCCTTCAATCGCCAATCCATCCTGCGCCAGAATGCCGCAGCACGACCATAGATAGGGGGCAGACCAATCCAGGTCCGTATCCCAGGCGGGACGTTGAAAGCGTGGAGCGAGGTTACGCAAATTCGGCAGCCGCGCGTGATCGAGGCGCGCCAGCAATCCAAGTTCCCGCATCGGGAACACGAGACGATTTTCAGGGAACACGACGTCCCACCCCGAGTTACCCGAGATCGTGCGCGCGATGGTCTCCTCCGAAGCTTCGATCACCGCCGAGTAACGCACCTCGACGCCAAACTCGCGCTCAAAGTTAGCCACTGTATCTTTGGCGATGTAATCGGAGTAATTGATTACATTCAACCTCGGCTTACGGCCAGAGTTGCAACCCACCAGCCCCGGCAACCCCATCAGGAACAGCCGCCGCCTCATGCTCTTCGCTCCAGCCGCTGTGAGATCACAATCAGCGCGCCCAGCCCCACCACGATCAGCGTCGACACGGCGTTTACCGCCGGGTTCACTCCGCGCCGCGCCATGCCATAGATGATCATTGGCAACGTTTCTGAATCCACCCCGGCCACCAGACTGGTGATCACATAGTCGTCAAGCGACGTGGTGAATGCCAGCAGCGCCGCCGCCACAATGCCGGGCCGCAGCATCGGTAGCGTCACAAACCAAAACGCCTGCCACGGCTTCGCGCCCAAATCGAGCGCGGCCTCCTCGTAAGAACCGTCAATGGTGCGTAAGCGCGCCATCACCACCATCACCACATACACCAGGCAAAAGCTCACATGAGCCAGTACAACGGTGTGCATCCCGAGTGGCAGGCGCAGTACCCGGAACACGATCTGGAACAGGGCCAGCAGCGAGACGCCCGTGACGATTTCTGGCGTCACCAGCGACACATAGAGCGACGTGGTCAGCCAGCGTGCGCCGCGCTTC
>JANXUM010000481.1 GCA_025356215.1 Bryobacter sp.
CAGGATCGCCAGCGGCACAACGTAGGCCACAGGCGGCTCAAACGGCAATAGAAAATAGATGGGCGAAAGAATCAAAACGCCCAACCATCGTTGCCATGCCTGTTTGCATTCCACCAACAGCGTCATCCCGAGCGGCAATAGCAGCGCGCAATCGTCCAGAAAAACGTGCGATGCCAATAGGATGCCAGCCGCGTTCGATGCCGCCACCATTCCCATCGTCGATAAGCGAGCCCGCGCGCGCCACATCATCCAGCAGACCAGCGGTGCCCCCACCGCATAGAACCAAATTGCCCCGCTACCGGAATTGAACAATTCCAGATTTGGCATCTGGCTCCACACATGGATCGCCGGCTTGGCCACCGCTGCGCGAAATTCCGCTATCCAGCCCGGCCCCCCGACCGTGAAACTCAGCGCGGCCAGGATTGCGCCCCCAGTGATCGCCCCCTTCATCTCCGGCCAGCGGCGCTTCACGATGAGCGCAACCGGCAAGAACAGAAAAAGATGGGGCTTGGCTGCCAACAAGCTCCACACAAGCCCCGCTGCAAATCCTCTGCCGCCTTGCGATAGCGCCGCTCCCGCGGCAAGCCACAACATCAGAAACGCGACATCCTGTCCATTGAGAAGACCGTGAAAAACGGGCAGGCTCACCAGCGTCAGCATCCCCAAAAGACGCTTGTCCTCTACCGGCCACCAACGCACAAATCCTACCAACGCTGCGATGGAAGCGATCGAAAATGCTCCCCAGGCCCAGGGGTATGGGAGCTGCGCAAAGGGCCAGAGGAAAGCCGCAAAATAGGGCAGTCTTACAAAGAGCCAAGCTTCGCCATAACCGCCGCCGGTGGCCTCCCGCTGTGCCGCAAAGTGACTTTCCGCGCTGTAGAGATGCCCCGAGAAGGCAAGCTTCCCGGATGCGTAGTGGGCCATATAATCGTTCAGCCCCACACTCCAACGCGGAAACAGAACCACGGCGAAAATCAGATTGGCAAGCACGCCGAACAAAATTGCGGCGGCCAATCCCGCCCGGACCGATCCACTCAAACTCAGCCGCCTAGTAATTGCGTTCCATCCGCCGACCGTAGCGGTCCAGGTATGCGCTTAGGCTTTGCGTCAAAACCCCCATCGCCAGCCACACTTGCCAGTGCGAAAACAGGCCGCCGCGAATCACAAATTCCTCGGTCACACCCAAATCCGCCAGCACCCGCCACAAGGCCACCACAACGCAAAGCACCGCACCCGGCGTCAACAGGCTCGAAACCGCGAAAGCGAGCTTCGAGTCGAGATTACGGTCGCCGTAAATCCGAGGACCAACCCGCAACTTGATTCGAACGATCATCCCGTTTTCGACTTTATTCTATCCAACTCTCATATCGGCAGACCGGGCCATGGATACGATAGATTGTTAGAGCAATCATGCAGAAAATCAGAACCGCAATGCTGGGCACGGGCTTTATGGGAATCGTGCACACCGAAGCCATCCGGCGCCTCGGTTTCGTTGAAGTTGCCGCCGTCGCCGGCTCCAGTGACGCCAAAGCCAAGGCCTTCGCCGACCAGATGTACATCGATCGCTCCACCGGCGATTGGGAGTCCCTATTGAAGGACCCCGCCATCGACGCCGTTCACATCTGCACCCCCAACGCGCTGCACCACCCCATGGCAAAAGTAGCCATCGCCAACGGCAAGCACGTGTTGTGCGAGAAGCCCCTCACGATGACCAGCGCCGAGGCCAAAGACCTTCTCGATCTGGCTGAAGCCAAAGGCATAGTTCACGCCACCAACCACAACCTGCGCTACTACCCTGTCGTCCAGCACATTCGCCAGATGGTCGCCTCGGGCGAGCTCGGCGAAGTTCTCGCCGTCCAAGGCACCTATTCTCAGGACTGGCTCCTCTACGATACCGACTACAACTGGCGCATCGAGGCCGAGCACAACGGCAAACTCCGCGCGATGGGTGACATCGGCAGCCATTGGATGGACATGGTGCAACACTTGACCGGTCTGCCGATTAGCTCCGTCTGCGGCGAACTCACCACTTTCCACAAGACCCGCAAGAAGCCCAAGGGCAGCGTCCAGACATTCAGCGGCAAGACACTCAGCCCCGACGACTATCTCAACATTCCCATCGACACGGACGACTTTGGCGCGGTGCTTTTACATCTCGGCGATCGAGCCCGTGGCGCTTTCACGGTCAGTCAAGTCTCAGCCGGTAACAAAAACAGTTTCCGCATGGAAATCTACGGCACAAAGTGTGGCGTTTCCTGGAATCAGGAGCGTCCCGACGAACTCTGGATCGGCCAACGCAACTCCCCCAACCAGACGATCGTGAAAGACCCGTCCTTGCTCAGCGGCCCCGCTTCCAGCTTCGCCGATCTCCCCGGCGGGCATAGCGAAGGCTACGACGACAGCCATAAGCAGTTGTTCAAGCGCTTCTACGGCCGCATTGCCAACCGCGCGGCGGCGATCGACTATCCGACCTTCGCCGACGGCCTCAAGGGCATGTTGCTTTTGGAGGCTGTGGCCAAGAGCAGCGAAGCCCGCGCCTGGGTTGATCTCTAGTCGAACAAGCCTTGTTAGCACAGGACCCTCACCCCCGCCGCCACACCGCCACCGTCCGCCCCTTGCCCGGCGTGTAATCCGCCGGGCGCTCCACTCCCACCGCCGTCCTCAACTCGTCGCCGCTCAAGACGTAAATTCCATGCTGCGGCCCATACTCGATTTGCCCCGGCGCAATCGAAAAGCCAGACTCTGAAAACACCTGCTTGCCAAAGTACAGCGTCGTTCGATCCCCTCGAAACACGCGTCGGCCGCAAGCCACAAAATCAGCCGGTAGCGGCTCCCCGTCGCGACAGCACGACACCATCCTCCACTCGCCTTCCAACTCCGTAGCAGGCCCCGAGGGTAACGGCACCCTACTCGCCAACGCCTTCTTCTTCCCAGCCGCCCCCGCCCTCTCCAACACCTCCAGCGCATACCCGGTCCCCGGCGCAGTCGCAAAACTCCTGGGTGCGGCATCCCCGCGCGTCGCCAAACATATCCTCCATACCGCCCCATTCAGATCATAGATTCCGTGATTGACGTTGCCGCTTTCCACCCCCACGTCAAAGTGCAACGAAAAGCGCTTCGGCGCATTCAAGGGGTCCAATACCAAGCGCCCGTCATAGTCAGACCCCATCCCCAGCGCTTCAAAACGGTTCCCGCGCACCACGATCCTCGCGCCCTCAAACGCCACCGCCCCGCCGTCCACCTCCAGGGCCGTCACCCGCCACTCGCCTTGCAACAAATCAAGGTCTGTTTCCATCTTTCACCCCTTCGGAACGATCCGGGCTTCCAACAGATCGATATCCCGCTCGATCTCGTGCATCACATCGTCCCCGATCTTATGATTTCGTCGCATCTCAAGCAAGGCCTCCCGCTCCACTTTTGCCAGCACCCACCACAGGCGCTGTTCCCCGACCGATTGGAAGGTCTGCGGCGATCCCACCTGCTCCTCCCCGCGCTCCACCTCCAACCGCGCCTGCAAGTCGGCAATTCGATCTCCGTAATATCCGCGCACCCGGTCAAACATCGCCCCGGTACACTTACCCTGCTCCTCCATCTGCATCAGCCGCTCGATCACCTTCTCGGTCACATAGATCCGCGCGTTCAACTGCTCCTCTTCGCTCGAACGGTCTTTGGGCAGCCCAAGCCACCGGACAACCGCGCGCAGCGACAGGCCCTGGATAAACAGCGTGCCCACAATCACCGCAAAGGTCAGCAGCAGAATCAGGTTCCGGTAGGGGAAGGGGAGCCCCCGCTCCGTCTCCAGTGGCAACGCCAGCGCACCCGCCAAACTAACGACCCCGCGCAAACCCGTCCAGCCAATCACCGCCACCGCCCGCCAATCCGGCTTGGGTTCCGTCTCTCTAACATGCTTGAACAGCAATCGCGGCAGATAAGCCCCCGGAAACACCCACGCGATCCGGATCGCCATCACTCCGCCCAACACAATCAGACTCCACCAAATCAGCATCCCCGGCGGGTACCCGTTCAACCCCTGAATCACCGACGGGATCTGCAATCCAATCAGCAGGAACATCGTCGCGTTGATGAAGAACACCGCCGTCTGCCAAACCGCCATCCCCCGGATTCTGCCGTTGGCGGTAAACAACTCCGGCGCATGCCAGCCCAGAATCAACCCGCTCACCACCGTCGCCAATACCCCCGATGCGTGCATCGATTCCGCAATGAAGTAGGACAGATAACTCAGTAAGAACGTCGATAGCACTTCCACTTCCGGGTCGCGCAGGAACCGGAACAGCTTCACATACGCATATCCCAAGGCCACCCCCACGCCAAGACCCCCAATCACGATCCAAACGAAGCCAATCGCCGCTCCCTCCCAGCTAAAGTTGCCACCCACCACCACCGCCACCGCAAAGCGGTACAACATCAACCCGGCCGCGTCGTTCACCAGGCTCTCGCCCTCGATAATCTGCACCACTCGTTTGGGCAACCCCATGCCCCGCACGATGCTCGTCGCCGCTGCCGCGTCCGGAGGCGACACGATTGCCCCCAGCAGAAAGCCTGTCGCCCAGGTCATTCCCGGAATAAATTGCACGCACAAAAACGCCACCAGGGTGCTGGTCGCCGTCACCAAGCCGATTGCCAGCATCAGGATTGGCCGGCGCGCCCGCAGCAAATCCCTCCAAGACGTAAAAAACGCCGCCTCCGTCAAAATCGGCGGAAGCAACAGGAAAAACACCATTTCCGGGCTAATCGACAGCTTCGGAACCCCAGGGATTAGCGCCAATCCAACCCCGCCCAGCACCAACGCGATCGGAAACGGCTGGTCCAGTCGTTTGGCGATCAGCGCGATTAGGATGGCCGCCAACAGCAGCCCAAGAAATGCTTCTACGGATATCATGCTTCGGTTTGTGGCAACCTAGAGGGTAGCAACCTCGTCTCTGTTCCCTTAAGCCATGTTTTCCATCCTCCGGTTCTCTCTTCTCGCCGCCCTTTGCCTCGCCGCCCTCAGTGCCCAATCCAACGACAAGCTCGGCTGGTCGCGCTATCTTCCCGGCGGTGCCTTCGACGTGGCCACAAACGTTCTCGTCGAGCGCTCAGGCGATGTGTGGGTTGCGGGCCATTCTTACGGTAAATACGATGCCTACGGCCCCAACGAGCCCTACCAGCAAAACAACGCTGGCGGCTCGGACATCTTCCTTGTGAAATTCCGCGTAAATCCGGACGGCAGCGCCACTGTCCTCTTCTTCACTTGGCTTGGCGGTGCCAGCGATGAACAACTAGTTGACATGAAGTTCGACAATCGCGGACGCATCGTCCTCGCAGGCATCACCAATTCCAATAACTTCCCGATCGCCGGCAATCCGATCCAAAATGCGGCGGGCGGGGATTTCGACATCTTCGTCGCCATCATCGACCCCAACCAGGGCGGTGCCGCCTCCCTCGCCTACAGCACCTATTACGGTGCCACCGGTCGCGAACAGGCCAAAGCCATCGCTGTCAATTCCTCCAATGGCATCGCCCTCGTCGGCAATACCACTGCGGACGATCTGCCCGGCGTCTCGGGCGGCGCACAGACGCTTCGTCGCGGTGCCACCGACGCGTTCGTCATCTACTTCAACCCGGATCAGGGTAGCCTCCTTTACGCCTCCTACCTTGGCGGGTCCAGCACCGATACCGTCTCCGCAGTCGCCTTCGATCAATCAAATCGTATCTGGATGGCGGGCACCACCGGCTCCAGCGACTTCCCGGTTTACAACGGTGAGAAGACCGTCTCCACAGGTTTCCTCGACGCTTACGTCTCCTGCTTCAATCCCGCCGTCTCCGGTGCCGACTCGCTCGTCTACAGCTTTCTGATCGGCGGCTCCAAGAGTGACGAGGGCCGCGGTATCGCCGTCGACGCCAACGGCAAAGTCTGGGTCACTGGCATCACCTTCTCCGACGACTTCCCCGTCACCGCCAACGCAGCCCAATCTACGCTCGCCGGCGGCACCGACATCTTTCTCGTCCAACTCGACCCCCTCAAGGACCGCCTCGCCTATGCCACCTATCTCGGCGGCAACGGGTA
>JANXUM010000507.1 GCA_025356215.1 Bryobacter sp.
AATCGACGCGGCACGCCGCTCCGCGCTCCAGCGCTCGCATCAACTTCTTTGGATCAAACAGCCCGCGGTACGACCCGGCCAGTGACGTCACCTTGACACCCAGATGAAACTGCATGATCACAAACAACAGAAAAACAAACCCGTCTTTGCGGATATACGCCGATTGAAAGGCACCCTGCAGAATCTCCCCCTCCGGCGTCGTATCGTACCCGGCCAGCACGTGCCCGATGTCATGGAACAACATCCGCTCGGGAGTCCCGCCCTTTTCCCCGGGAAAGCCAAAATGATTTTTCGTACAGTGTGCCCAAAACATCCGACCAAACGTCCCTTCGGGCAGCAGACCGAGCTCGCGATAACGCCAGGCCAGCTCCGGATCCTCCCCCATGCCCACAAGGCCCATCATCTTGCGCAGCCCCGCCAGGCCGTCCTGATCGTAAGCCTCCGCGACGAACTTGCCGAAGCCTCGGCGGGCCATGTCGAAGCGCGCCATCAGCAAATGCTGACTCGACACCTTGGCCAGCACGTCGACCCCCTGCTCCTGGACCTCCAGCGCCTTGGCCAACGCCGCGACCTCGGCTTGCTGCGCCGGCGTTACCTCGCCGTCGACCATCGCCGTCACCAAGGCAGTCTGCACCGTCCGTTCGCGCCGATGCGGGTCCACGATCACCGCCGCCACCTCCGCCGGTGTAATCGGCGCCAGGCCATCTATATCCAGCGCTGCCTCCGGTTCTTCGTGTAGCTGCGCGATCATCTCAAACAGCGTCCGTTCCGCCGGCGAGACCGAGCCATTGGCCGACGCCACCCGCTTCAACGCCCGCAACACAACTGGCAACTCTATCGAATTCCATACTTTGAGAGCCATTGTCATTCCTCCTCTTTCCGTCCGGTTCCCATCGCCAATAATAACCTTCGAACGGCATAGTAGGCGATCACCCTTGGGGGTTGGCGAAAAAAGGGTAATTGCCGGCTGCGATATGGGCTCGGGTATGTACCCGGCGTTCGTCGCCGCCAGGGAGGACCATGGCAATCGTCCACGGATTGCGGGCGTTGGCGACAAAATCAGTCGCGCATCAGCGACGGAGACTTCCGCTCGGAACGTTAAGCCCAGTAAGGACGGGCTGACGGCTCTGCAAGGCGACAGAGATGAACAAGACTGGCTGGGTTTCCCATACCGGGACGACTATGGAGTTAAAGTCTATCATCCGGCAGAGGCTATAAAGCGTATGAATTCGCGTGCTCGTTGGATTTACATCATCGCCAATGAACTTCAGATTTACCTTGCCTCGATAAAATGGACAAATTGATTACGTCAGTCCGCACCTACACCTGAGACCTACCGATAAGACAGACACAGCGTACATTGCGGGGAGGCAAGAAGTTCTGGGGGTCGCGCGTAGAGAAGCGTGATGGCGCCGTCTTGCTCTCACGACCGTCGGGATCTTCGTATCCGCAGCGTTCGAGCACTCGATAGATCGTGCGGCGGTGCCACTTCTGCCGACGAGACGGGATGCCCTCGCCTTCCAAGATTTGGCAGATGTCCTTTACAAGGATGTCCCCGTCCTACAGCCTGCAAATCCCTGCCGAGGTGGGAGATTCGTTGTCGGTGTTTTTAACGAAGAGTCTCTGCAAATTACGGATTTCCTACCAATCACCACACTCAGACGCCAACAGCGACCGCAGTTGGCTTAACATCGATTCTTTGCCTCATCCTCCTCGTGCTCGCCGATCAGCGGTCGGATAGATTGGTCCAAATACTCCCTGGCTAGCTCCTCCATCCGCGCGCGCTTCGGCTGCTTGGCCTTCGTCAGTCCCGTGAGGAAGTCGTCTAGTACGAACGCCGCCAGATGGTCATGCCGCGCAGCATCTAGTTCCGCATCCACAGGGGTCCCACCGAGAAGCAATGGGTCGGCGCGCCACGCCATGATGGGCTTTCTGACCCATTCGCGGACCAGCGGTCGCAGCCGCTCGTATTCCTTGTGACTGTCCTGAAGCGCTCGACGTACTTCTGCTCTCCTTTCGTTCTGCAAGCAACCAGAAAGCGCTCCCTCTTCTCGCAACCGCAAAACCTGGCGCGCGGCAATGGCGAGCAATTTGCGATCGGTATGCAGAGCGTGCGCAATCGGTCGACCAGCGTCTGCTGCCCGCAAAGCGTGCCGGACATTGAGAACATCACGCAGGAGTTTTAGTGGACGCAGAAAAACGCCGAACACGAGGACTTTCTCGCGCTGCGCAGTCCACGATTCGATCTCTTTCACCGCGGCGACGATTCGAGGGTGCTCGCTGTCTGGGTCGAATTCGCCGCTCGGAATCTTTTCGGCCGCTGCAACGACCCTCCGGCGGGCATCGAGCAGCCGCCGATACCAATACGCTACGCGGCTGATCTTGCCCCGTGTGTACTCGTCGACAGCGCCAGGTTCGGGAATGACAATCACCTCGTTCATCTCGACAAGGTCGATGCTGACGTGGCCTGCGGACAGCTTCGTGTAGGCGTCCCGCACCGCATGAGGCCACCCCTCAGTATGTGTAAGTGACAAGCCGCGAGCGCTCTGGCTCATACACTCGGCCGCGAACAGCACGTCAAGCGTGCACCGACTGAGGACGGGCGCTCCTGCACTGGCGGGCGCTGCTTACGCTGCGTAACGTGCCGAAATTTCTTCACTCGTCAGCCATGCAGACTTAGGGCGGGCATGGGACGCGGAATAGTTGTTTTGATCTATGTTTTGCTGCGGAACGGTTTGAAGTAGCAGTCGATCGCACAGAGGCTCTTGTGTGAGAGAATTCGCACTTAATCTCACGCTAAATTCGCCGCTATATGGTCTGATGGGTTACACTAAATTCAGTTTTCCCCGACGACGCCCAACAATTCGTTGACAACAGATTTCAACGGCGACGGGCAGCCCGACCTGACCATAAGCAACGTGGCAAGCAACAACGTCTCAGTCGTACTTCAGATGTGCCAGTAGAGCGCCGGGCCGCGCGGCGACTCCGTGGATCCGCTTGGAGTCCAGCCCGAGCCCGGTTTATGGGCTGCTGCTGCCATCGTGAATGGGGTCGCTGCGCATGCGCGTGGAGGGCGAAGTCTGCAGGGGAGACGATGGCTTACACCGGTCAGCGATGCTAGCTGACTGATGCCTCAACTTGAGAACAAAGCATCCTGTGCGCCTATCAGGGCGGCGGCATCGCGCTGTGCGGGAGGCTGTATGGCCGGGCAGCAGCGCGCGGCTGGCCCGCCTCGGTCGTCTTCGCCCTCGCCTTCGCGGCCAACGAGCAGGTCTAACCGCTCCTGTTCCCCTGGTACTTTGGCGCGTCCGTCCACAACCTGCCCATCCTCCTGCAGAGCGCGGACCTGGGCGGGCCGATTTTGGTCGGGCTGGTGTTGGTGGCGGCAGGTGGTGCCAACCAGTGTGAAAGTACACTCACGGCAGCAGACTTGCTCAATCGGCCGCCGGCGGCTAACTTCTCAATCTCTCTAATTGCAATCATACAAGTCCCCCCAGTCCACCTCCCCTGAAGTAATCAACAAGCTTCTCCCCAACCCCCGCTCTGCCATTCCAGTTGTATTCCAGTCGCGTTCCGCGGCGATCTTGTTCCAAAATTCCCCGTCGCTGACTTGTTTGCCCCTAAACGCCCGACATTCTTGCCGAGAATGTCCGTTCGGCGAGACCTCATTCCAGTTTAGCCCGCAGATACCCGCTCACCGACGGGGTCCCCAGCGGGGATAAACTGGAATGATTTACCAGGTGAG
>JANXUM010000543.1 GCA_025356215.1 Bryobacter sp.
GACCAACCTGCAAGAGGCCAAGCTGGCCCGCGAGGCCGAGATGTGTTACGCGACGGTGGCGATGGTGACCGATTACGATTGCTGGCATGAAGAGCACGCGGCGGTGACCGTCGATCAGATCATCGCGACGCTGATGAAGAACGCGAGCAACGCGGCGGCGGTGGTGCGCCACGCGGTTGCGGCGCTGGGCGAGCCGGGCGGTTGCTCGTGCAACCGGGCGTTGGCCAATGCCATCATTACCGATAAGAAAACCGTGCCGGCGGCGACGCTGGCCAAGCTGGAGATCATCGTTGGAAAATACTTCAGCTAGTCGGCTGGCCGCCTCGATTCTTGAGGGCGGGCGGGAGCCGGAAGAACTTGTGCAGGCCGTGATTGACGAGGCGCTGGCGTCGGAGGCGGGTTCGACGGCGCTGTTTCGTGACCTTGTCGAGCCGTTGGCGGATCGCTTTGAGTTCCGGCTGGTGAATGCGTACACGCACGTGTTTTCGCGCGTGATTGAGGCGGCGTTGCCGGAGCTGGACGCGGCGGAGTTGATCGAGCGATTTATGCGGATTCGGAGGCCGCATAAGTTCATCGGTAACCCGGAGACGGTGGAGAAGGTGTTTGTCCTGTCGCGAGTTACAATCGGCGCCGATATCGCGATCACCAGCCGTATCTTGCGGGCGGCCTTTGTTCACTTTCCGAATGCGACGATTTACTTTGTTGGACCGCGTAAGAACTACGAGTTATTCGAGCCCGAGATTGCGCTTGAGTTAGTTGAGGTTCCTTATAAAAGGACCGGGACCGTTCGCGAGAGGCTGGGCGTGTATCCGGCATTGAAGGAAGCGCTGTCGGCACCGGGCGCGTTGATTATCGACCCAGATAGCCGCTTGAGCCAGCTTGGTTTGTTGCCTCTGGGCGACGATGACAACTACTACTTCTTTGAGTCCCGCAGTTGGTGGAGCGACGAGGACATGCCGCTGGGCGAGATGACCGAGCGGTGGGTGGAGCAGACCTTTGAGGTGCCGCTGCATGTGCCGATCGTCGCCGTTGAGGACCGGCTTGAAGGCTTTGATGTGACGATCAGCCTGGGGGTGGGCGAGAATCCGGAGAAAGCAATGCCGTGGCCGTTTGAGGCCAAGCTGTTGCAGTTGCTGGTGGACCGGGGCCTGCGGGTATTGATTGACACGGGCGCGGGCGGGGCTGAGGCGGAGCGCGTGCATCAGGCGATTGCAGAAGTGAAGCCGGGGGCCAACGGGAGCGTGACGCCGTATTACGGGAGCTTTAAGGAGTTTGCCAGCGAGATCAACGCGAGCCATCTATATATTGGCTATGACTCGGCCGGGGGCCACGCTGCTTGCGCGTTGGGGATCCCGGGGTTGTTGCTGTTTCGCGGGTTTCCGAATGAGCGGTTTATGATTCGCTGGATCCCGTGGGGAGACGGTGAGCTGGAAGTGATGGACACCGAGGATCTTTCGATTGAGACGGTGCTGGATCGTGTGCAGGAGGCGGTGGAGGCTGTGTTCTCTGGCGAGGGAATCGGCGGGGACTTGGACGGCGATGACGATCTTGAGGACTTCGATGAGGATGACCTAGATGATCTCGATGATGAGGAAGACGGGCCGAAGCCGGCGCGCTAGTTTAGGCCTCGTCGCCTGAGAAAGGCCGGAATGTCTCGAGCACCCTGTGTTATCGCCGCGACTACAACCCAGCCTCTCGACGTCCGGTAGAGTATCGAGTAGTTCCCTGCTGGCTAGAAAAGCGATGAACGGAGTCCAGCGAGATCCTCGCGACGGTGCCCCGTGCCGGGATGCGGCGAAATCGTGAATGCATTCAAGCCTGTTTCTTCCGGCGTGAAGTGCACTTTCGCGGATCTCCACAAAGACCGTCGCGCCGTCTTTGCCTTCGCCTCGATCCAACAACTCGGGCCGGTGGTCCAATTCGGAAAGGGATTCCTCCAATCGCCCCGGCTACTATGACGTAAGACAGAGCGAGATTTGGCGCGAAGTGCGCAACTGCCCAATCATTGCGGTCGCGAGGATTATCGAGGTTTGCGGGCAATTGCATGATCTTGGAGAAACCCATCGCGCCGCCAGCGACAATCCATTGGAACCGTTCGTCGTGACGTTGCGAATCGGCGAGGTGCTCGAGGGCGAAATCCGAGAGAAGCAAATCGAGTACACGCACTATTCACGGTTTTCTCCAATCATCGCAGGGCCGCCGCAGGGCCCGGCTGGAGCCGAAGGATCCGTAGGGATTTACTTCCTGAAGGGAAATGCCGAAGAAGGATACCGGAGTTGCGTTGACGCGTACCGCCCGGATTGGCGGACTTCAGCCCATGTCGAGTTTGAGTTCCGTTGCGGAACCGGTATCAGTTTGCGGCCGTATCTGCGCAAGATGGGTGCCGCCTTCGCGGATGTTCTTGAGCCGGAGAAGCCGCACAGTTGCGGCGCTGACGAGCAGGAAAAGTAGCGTGGCGACACCCGGGATTCTGGGTTTCGGTTCCAGTAGCATCAAGACCGTGGGTGATGCTTGAGGCGGATCGCCGCAGCGCACAGGCGATCAGACGAAGTTGGCGAGGAATGGGATCTCGACGCGCGCCGAAAACGAGCACAGGGAAGACGACAAGGCGGCTGCTCCTTGGGGCCAAGTTGGAATTGGATGCTGCGCGTGGCATTGGATTTCGGCGGGCGTACCTTGCGGGAAAATCGCGATTGCATTTGTCGAAGAGAGCGATTTGCGGTGGAGTACGTCGCATCACCGGCTGGCGCTGAGTAATTTTGCGCAGTTATCGCGGTAGCTGGCGCGCTGCACGGCCTCGTTTTAAATCGTGTGCGATTTAGAGTACTCTAGCTAGAGCAAACTCTATGACTTACCCTTCGATTTTTCAAGCATCTGCGATTTTATGCCTTGTTGCCGGAGCGGTTTTCGCGCAGTCCAGCGTATCTGGCACCGTTAAGGGCCAGACCGTCGAGATGACCCTCAGCGAGGGCGTCGCATTGGTGAAGAATGAGATCGCCGCCACCAAGCCGGCCAAAGTCTTCGCCTTTCAAGGTGCCAAGAACAACGTCTTTGGCGCGTTGAAGTTCAGCCCTCCGTTGCAAGGGGCGGCCCAGGTGAAGGTGACGATCCTCAAGAAAGGCAGTTTTGAGGACGACCGTGATGTTACTTACCAGACGGGCGGGCGGACTGGTGGCTTTGCCTTCACGCTCAAGCCGGGTGATTACACCGTTGAGGTGAGCGATAAGTTTGACGCGGCCAAGATCTATCTACGCGATCAGTTTACGGTAAGTCCCGATAACGTGGGTGCGCGGGCGATCGGGACGATTCAGTCAGGATCGGGGACCTTGCAGATTTGCAAGGATGTCATTGAACTCAAGTGCGTGGGCGAATCGAACAAGGTGAAGGCCGGAACTTCGTGGACGGCTTATGTGACGATGCCGCAGCCGGCGGGCGAAAGCGTAACTGCGTGGGTGATTTATAGGCAGAAGGCGGATGGCACGGATGGGCAGTTTTTCGATTCCATCATCCAGTCGATCGAGGCGAAGTTTAAGCGCTGGTGGACGGCGGAGTTGAGCCTCGGACCGGGCGTTTACACGTTGTACTCAGTGGCGAACCAGAACAATCAATCGAGTGAAAAGGGCGGCAATTTGAAAGAGTATTTTGCCAAGACAACGCTGACGATTCAATAGGCGATCCGCTGAGGAGGCGCACTTATGTTGGATGTCCGACGGGACGATCGCGGACCGAGGGTGGTTCTGCTGCAGATGATGCTAAACCGCCGTGGGTCCAATTTGCGGGTTGATGGGCACTTTGGTCTGCGCACGGGGAGGGCGGTAGAGGACTTGAGTGCGCGCCTGTTGAGCGTCCGCGCGGCGGTGGCCGGGCCTGACCTTTGGATGGCAATCTTCCGTGAAGAGCGGCTTTGCGGAGTGGACGCGTTGGATATGGGGGAGGCGAATTTCGTTCGGTCCGTGCCGATCCTGCGTCAGGTCGGTAGCCGCGTCGTCGAAACCGGCGCGATGTGCGGTGGGGTTCGCGCGGTGGTGGAATCGATTCGCGAACGATCCGCCCCTCAGGGATCGCTGGCGATTTTGCGCACATGGGGCCACGGGAACAACGGTCGGTGGATGTCCTTCACGGTGGGTGAGGTGGTGCACCTGACACTTGCCGATCCCGCTGCCGGGCGAGCCGTCGCCGCCGAACGGGAGAGCTACGTCGACCCAGGGAACTTTCATTCCATGTCCCCTACGTTGGCACCCCTTCGAGGCTGCTTCCACCCGCTGGGCAGCCATGAACATCACGGTTGCGGGTTGGGTCATCTTGCGGCGACGCGGGCGATGATGGGACGTCTGGCAAACCTTTGGCAGGTGCCGGTGACGGTGGCGATGGGCCCGCAGCAGGTGCCCTTCGACAGTGGCGCGGCGTTGCGATTTCAAGGGCAGACCTTTACGGCCTACCCGGGAGGCAACGAAGGGGACTGGATTCATCGGGTTGTGGATGGCGAGCGCAGACGAGGCATACGCTGAGACGAAGAGGTTTTGTAAGTTGGGGAGGTCAATCGGATGTTGATCGCTTTCGGGTACGGCCCCGTTGCTGGTTTGGCAGGTGCAGCCGCAGTTGCGCGACCGTAAGATCGAAAGGTTCGACGGAAGCATAGGAGCGGGAGAGCATGACGCCACCCTCCATGACGGCCAGGACGAAGGTGGCGAGGGCGTCGATGTCCGTGCCTTTGGGAAGGCGGTCTCTGGCTTCTAGCAAGCACTCGCGGACGGCCTCGATCCAGCCGGCAAAATTTTGCGCGATGAGCTTGTGGGCGGGGCGGTTCTCGGGGTCGATCTCGAGAGCCAGACGGCCGAGCGGACAGCCGTAGCGGCATTCCGTCGCTAGGATGCGCTCGCGGTAGCCAGCCAGGATAGCGAAAATGCGTTCGATGGGGTCGCTTGTGGTGGCGAAGGCGGGGTCGACGACCATCGGGCGGAGAGCGCCGACATAGCTTTCGAGAACCGCCCGCAGCAGGGCTTCTTTGCTCTCAAAGTAGTGATAGAAGCTGCCGGAGTTGACCTCGGAGTGGGCCAGAAGATCGGCCATGCTCGTGCCCGCGAATCCGCGATCCCAGAAGAGGTAGCGGGCGGAGGCGATCAAACGCTCGCGAGTGGGAACTTGCCTAGCCATCGAATTTGCTTGCATTTTTCAGCACACTATGGGTTACTTGAATGATCAACTAACAGTATACGCCGAGTGGAGCGTAACAGGAGCGAGTATGAATTTTCAAACATTGAACGTAGGGGCGATCCTGCTGGCGGCGGTATCCGCGTTTCTGGTGGGAGGGCTTTGGTATTCGCCGCTGTTGTTTGGCAAGGCATGGAAGCGGGCGAATGGATTTGGTGCGGACCAGCCACCGGCGCCGACGGCGGGCGTGTTTGCGACGACCTTCCTATTGAGTTTGGTGATGTCGATCAACCTGGCCATGTTCTTGAATGCTCCGGCCACTGATTTGGCCTTTGGAACGGCGGCAGGATTTGCGGCCGGCTTTGGTTGGGCGGCGATGGGGATTGGAATCGTGGCCCTGTTTGAGAGTCGTCCATGGAGCTATGTGTTTGTGAATGGCGGTTATTTGACGGTCGCGCTGACGCTGATGGGCGCGATCCTTGGCGGCTGGCGTTAGCGTAGGCGGCGCTTGGCGGTGGGCGGGGCGGCCTCGCGAACGCGGGTGAATTCTGCATCGTGGTTTTGCCACAGCGTCGCCATTTGGGTCACGCGGGCTGGCTGGGCGGTGGCGAGATTATGTTGCTCGGCACGGTCTTTACGGAGGTTGTAGAGTTCCCAGGGGCCTGTTTTGCCGGTTGCGATCAGTTTCCAGTCGCCCATGCGGAGGGCGCGGTTATCGCTGTGGTTGAAGTAGAGAAACTCGTGGGGGGCGGTGCCGTCTTTTTGGAAGGCGGGGGCGATGGAGCGGCCCGCAAGCGCTGGCGTGTTTTCCGGCTTAGCTCCGGCTAGCTCGACGAGCGTCGGGAGGATGTCGACGAAGTGGCAGGGCTCGTGGCGGAGCTTGTTTTTGTCTTTGATGCCTGCGGGCCAGTGCACAATTAGCGGCGAGGCGATGCCGCCCTCGTTGACCCAGGACTTGTGCAGCCGGAAGGGGGCGTTGGAGTTGGAGGACCAGCCGGGGCCGAGGCCAAGGTGCGTGCGTGCGGAGCCCAATGGCGCCGCGCGATCGTGGCCGTCGCCGCGGATAAGTTGCTCAGAACTGGCACCGTTGTCGGACAGGAAGAGGATGACCGTGTCGTTCTCGGCGTTCATCGCTTTGAGCTGATCGACGACTTTGCCAATCTCGGTATCCATGCGTGTAATCATGGCCGCGTGGATGGCCATCTTTGTGCGCTGGAAGTCCTTTTGCTCTTGTGTGAGCGTGGACCAGGGGACGGCGCGAGTGACTTCGCCGGGGCCGATTTTGTCGAGCAGCTCTTTATCGGGGGTGTTCCACTGGGTCCACATTTGGGGTTCGAGCGGGGCGGCGGTGCCGCTGATCAGACCCATGCGGGTCATGCGCTGGACCTTGCGTTCGCGGGCGGTGTCCCAGCCTTCGGCGAAACGGTCTTTATACTTTTCGATATCCTCCGGGAGGGCTTGGAGCGGGAAGTGCGGGGCGTGGAAAGCCAAGTAGAGAAAGAAGGGGTCTTGGGGGGCGGACTGTTGGTGCTCTTTGAGAAACTGGATGCCGTAGTTGGCGGTGGCCGTGGTGTGATAGTAATTCGCGTCCGGCTTGGGAAGGGGCTTCTCGTCCAGCTCGTGGCGGTTTTGGGTAAAGAAGCGGTTCTCATCGAGTGGGGTGTAGGAATGATCGAAGCCGACGCCGCCAGGGCCGGTGGCGAAACGCATGTGCCACTTACCGGAATGATAAGAACGGTAGCCTAGCGGCTTGAGATACTCAGGAAGAAATTTCGTGTAAGTGGGGATGTTACCCGGAGTCATGATGTCGCTGGCTGTTTGTTGGGCGTAGTAACCGGTGAGAAGGCAGGAGCGAGAGGGGCCGCAGCGGGCCGTCGAATAGGCCTGGGTGAAGCGGAGGCCGTTGGCGGCGAGGCGGTCGAGATTGGGGGTGTCGATGTCGCCGCCGTAACAGCGGGCGTCGGAGAATCCCATGTCGTCGGCGAGGATGACGACGAAGTTCGGCTTCTTTTTCTGGGCGGCTGCCAGGAGCGGGGCGAGGAGAAGTTGGCGGCGGGTGAACATGCGGGTTTGTAGAGTACGATATCGCAGTGTGCCAATCGATTGCGGCAGGTTATGCTGCTGAGTTAAGGAGAGCCATGCAACGTAGAAATTTTGTGTCGCTGCCGCTGTTGGCGGCACCTCTGGCGGGAGCGAGCGGTGAGCGGCGGGTGTTCGCCTATGGGGACGGCATTCCGCATACCCCTGCTGAGTATTCGGCCTTGCTGGCGCGCTTGGCGCAGGCACCGAATTTCACGGCCGATGTGTATTCACTGGGCGGCGTAGTTGAAGAACTGGAACAACGCATGGCGGCGATGCTGGGCAAAGAGACCGCCGTCTGGATGCCGACCGGGACGCTGGCCAACCAGATGGCCGTGCGGCTGCTGGCTGGCAATCGCCGTCGCGTTCTTGTGCAGGCGGAAAGCCATCTATTCAACGATTGCGGGGATTGCTCGCAGACCCTGAGTCAATTGCATCTTGTGCCGCTCGGTGCTGGGCGCGCCACTTTCCGATTAGCGGAAGCAGAGCAGGCTCTTGCCGACGCGATGAGCGGGCGCGTCGAGACGCCGGTAGGGGCGATCCAAATTGAGACGCCTGTGCGGCGGCGGCGCGGCGAGAGTTTCGAATTTGCCGAGATGGAGAAGATTTCGGCCTGGGCGCGGGGGAAGGGAATCGGGATGCACCTCGATGGGGCGCGGCTGCTTCTCGAAAGCGCGTACACGCGCCGCGGGCTGAAAGAATACGCAGCACTGTTCGATACCGTTTACATCTCGCAGTACAAATATTTCAACGCGGCGGGCGGGGCGATTTTGGCCGGTCCCAAGGCGCTGTTGTCGAATTTATTCCACGCGCGGCGGATGTTTGGCGGGGCCGTGCATGAGGCTTGGCCCAACGCCGCCGTGGCGTTGCATTATCTGGATGGCTTTGAGGGGCGCTTGCGCACAGCCGTAGATCAAGCCGAGAAGGTACTGGCGCGGCTGCCTGTGGAGCGCGTGATCAATGGCACCAATATTGCGCGATTGAAGACCCCTGTAAGCGAGGCGCAAGTCAAGCGAATGGCGGCCGCAGGCGTGATGATACGCCCGGGCGGCACCATCCAAGTGAACGAGACTTGGGCGCGGCAAAGCGCTGACGATTTGGTGAAGGCCTTCGAATCGTCATAGGATAGAGAACGATATGCGACTCGTTACCCTGTTGGTTTTGGCGCTTTCCCTCTTTGGGCAAAATAAGCTGAGCAAAGAAGAGAAGAAGGCCGGCTTTAAGATGCTGTTTGACGGCAAGACGCTGAAGGGCTGGGAGGGCGAGCCGGATCTCTGGAGCGTCGCCAATGGCGAGATCATTGGCAATACCGACAAGCGCAAGATTCCGCACAACACCTTTTTGATTTTGACGAAGGAGTACGGTGACTTTGAATTGCGGCTGGACATGATGATCCGCAATCACAATTCGGGCGTGCAGTTTCGTAGTGAGCGGTTGCCGGAGTTTGTGATGAAAGGACTGCAGGCAGACGCGGCCGAGAAGAACTGGTGGGGCGGCGTTTACGACGAGAAGGGCAAGCGCGGCGTGATGGTGAATGGTTGGAAGGGCAAGGCCGAGACGGTGGTGAAGAATGCCGAATACAACTCGATGATCGTACGGGCAGTGGGACCGCACATCGAGATCACGATCAACGGTATGAAGACCTCTGAACTCGATGACCCGACGAAGCTGTCTGGGTTGATCGCACTTCAATTGCATGCGGGGCCCGGCATGGAAGCGCGCTTCAAAAACATTCGCATTCTCGAAGTCAAAAAGAAGTAGATGCGGCTGGGGTTGTACGGCGGCACCTTCGATCCGATCCACAACGCGCACGTGGCGGTGGCCGAGGCGGCCGCGCAAATGTTCACGCTCGATCTGGTGTTGCTGATCCCCAATCGGATTCCACCGCACAAGCATGAGGCCACGGGCGCATCATTTGAGGATCGCTTGCGGATGGTGGAACTGGCCGTGGCGGGGCGGTCGAAATTGACGGCCTGCGACATCGAACGCCATGAGGGCAAGAGCTATACCATCGAGACCCTGGAAAGCTTGCGCGCCATCCATGGACCGAGCGCGCAGTTTTATTTTGTGATCGGCGCCGACGCTTTTGCCGAGGCTGGTACCTGGCACCGGGCAGAGGAAGTGTTCCGGATGACGGAGTTTATCGTGGCGGCCCGGCCCGGGTATGGATTTGAGATCCCAAAGGGAGCTGTGGTGCATCGATTGGACAGCGTGCGGTTCGTGGAGAGTTCCACGGCGATGCGGGCAATGCTGGCGGTCGGTGAACGGCCGGTGGGCCTACCATCGAGTGTCGCGGAGTATATTGAGAAGGTTGGCTTATATTCTCAGCGGGGGTTCGTAACAAGTACGTGATCTGGCAATTTTTAATCCTCTTCGCCGAGATGGTGAGTGGCAACGATCAAGAGTTGATCGAACGGCTGCGGAAGCGCGATCCGCAGGCGATGTCAGATCTGTACGATCGCTTCTCGCGCGTTGTGTTCTCCGTGATCGTGCGGGTGGTACGCAATTCGGCGGTTGCTGAGGAACTTGCCCAAGAAACCTTCATGCGCGCCTGGAACCGGGGCACTGATTTTGACGCGGCGCGGGGCAAGATCGGGCCTTGGCTATTGACGATCGCGCGGAACCGGGCGATCGACTATCTAAGATCGACTGCGGGCCAGCAGCAAGCAAACACTTTTGAGCTTGTGTCATCCGAAAGGGTAAGTTTATTCGTCAATACAGAAGACAAGATGGTCGACCAGGAAACAGCACGGCGGATTCGAGCAGCGTTCTCGACATTGAGCGAGAATCAGCGCCGCGTGCTGGAGCTGGCTTACTTTGAAGGTCTGTCGCAGTCGGAGATGGCCGCGAAGTTAGGACAGCCGCTGGGCACGGTAAAGACTTGGGTACGGACGGCACTTGGTTCACTGCGGGAGACTTTCAATGCCGCTTGAAAACATGGACCCGCAAGACAGAGACTTGATGTACGAGTTATTCGTACTTGGGATGCTCGAGCCCGATGAGATGGCGGAGATGCGTCTGAAGCTGGAAGCGGGGGACGCCGAGGTGCTGGCTGGACTTCGTAAGGCGAGCTTATTGATGGGATCGCTTGCTTACATTGCGCCGGAGGCTAAACCGTCCAAGCAATTGCGCAGGCGGCTGATGCTTGCGGCGGGAGCGCCGGAGCGTGGCTTTGGATGGAGTTGGATTGCCAGCTTGGCGGCGCTTTGTGCCGCGCTGGCGGTGATCACGTTTAACATCCGACAGGACGTGTCGCGGCGCGAGACGACGATCGCCGAGTTACGGCAGCAGTTGGGAGCGAGTGAGAAGCTGGTGGCGCAGGCCAGGGATCTGTATGACTTCTTGCGTCAGCCTTCGACGATCACGGTGAAGTTTGGCGATGGGCAGCCGGCACCTCCTCGGGGCCAAGTTTTCCTCAATCGTGAGCGCGGTGTATTGTTGTTTGCCGGGAATCTGCCGCTGCTGACGGCGGGCAAGATCTATGAAATGTGGTTTGTCCCCAAGCAGGGTGCGCCAATTCCGGCGGGCTTGTTCCGTGGGGAGAATGGACAGGGCGTCCATTTCCGACCCGGTGCGGTGGATCCGTCCGGAATTGCGGCCATTGCGGTCACGGTAGAACCCGAAGCCGGTTCGACTACGCCGACAATGCCGATCTTGTTCGCGGCACCGGTTCAGGCCGAGTAAGTTAATTGCTTATAGTAATAAGCAGTGTCGCAGGGTGAGCCATCCGGGTATTGCGCATAATTGGGAATGACGCCGACTAAGTGATAACCGAGGGCGGTGTATAGCGATTGTGCTCCTCCGCCAACGGCTGTGTCGAGGACTAGAAGAGACTTGGCCGAGGCGATGGCGGATTGCTCGGCGGTTTGAAGCAATTGCGCCTCGATGTTACGGCCGCGCGCGGAGCGCAGCACGAGGAGCTTGGCGATTTCGGCGCGGTGGGGCTGGTTCTGGGGCAGATCGACGATTAGCTGCACGGTGCCGACGAGTTGCTTATCAAGAAAAGCGCCGAACAAGCGGCGGCGACCTTGGCGAACTTGGTCAAGACAACCTGCAAAGTAACTTTGGGCGTGTGTCGCGTCGAGTGGGGCGAGGAATCCCACGCTGGCACCTCCGGCGACGCAATCCATTAGAATGGCGGCCAGTTCAGGGATCAGGTGGCTTTCCTTATGCAGAATGGGGCGTAGCTCGATCAATTGCCCAAAATCATAACACTTTGATCTATCTCGTCGATACACTTGTAAGATTCGATGGTTTTGTCTCTCAAGACAACGCGGCTATTGCTGATCGCAAGTCTCGCGATTCCGGCGCTTGCCCAGCGCTATAAGTTTCGCGAGTACCGCCAAGAGAACGGGTTGGGGAATCTTGCGACCACCGCGATGTTGCAGGATCGCGACCAATACCTCTGGGTGGGAACGCAGAACGGTCTCTATCGCTATGACGGCGCGCAGTTCACTCATTTTGGAAAGGCCGAGGGGCTCCCTGCCGCCTATATCCTGGGGATTGTCCAGGGTCGGGACGGCACGATCTGGGTGAACACACAACTCGGAGTGGCGCGGTGGCGGCAGGGGCGCTTTGTGGCGGAGCACGTCTATGTGGACCCGGCCGACACGGCTGGGATGGGGATCGCGATCGCCAAGAACGATACTCTCTACGTATCTGCGCCCGGCGGAGTCATCGTGGGGAAAAAGACAGGGCGCGATTTCACCTACGCGTTTTCTCTGGCATATCTACCCCCATGGGCGAAGACGAAGACGATTTTCCAAATTGTGACCGATGAGCGCAATCGAGCTTGGTTTGGGTGCGGGAGCGGACTCTGCGTGTTGGATGAAGACGGACGGTTGGAAATTCACCAAGGGGATTGGGGAGTTGCGCCGGACCGCTGGGACGGAGCTGGCTTCGACTTCGACGGTGGCTTCTGGTTGCGGTCAAATTCGCGGTTGTTGCATAAACCTGCCGGGGCGGCGCGTTTTGAGGACGCGGGTCGATTTGTAAAAGCCTTTGATTTGCCGTTTGTGTTTCTGGGAAAGGGTGGCAACGTATATTTCCCATCGCGCGACGGGATCTGGGTACTGTGGCGCTCCGGGATGCAGTGGCGGCATTTCGGTCCGGAAAACGGACTGACCGGAGAGGCTGTGACGGCAGTCCTGCGGGACCATGAGGGGAGTTTGTGGATTGGGTATCTGGGGGATGGCGTGGCGCGATGGCTGGGATTTGAGGAATGGGAGGGGTGGACCAAGCAAGAGGGCTTGAACAGCAACGCCGTGTGGACGTTGATGAGGGATGGAACCAAGCGGCTATGGGCGGGCACGGACAACGGTGTCAATTATTTCGACGAGGGTGCCAGAAGGTGGCGGTCGTTGGGGGGTGAGGCGGGGAAGCAACTTGGACGGATCATGTCGCTGGCGCAGGCGGGGCCGGCGACTTTTTGGGCATCCTCACAGCAGAAGGGGTTGATTGAAGTGGACGCGCGGTCCTTGACCTATCGCGTTGTAGGCTTTCCGGCTGGCCGATCGATTGAGGGGCTCTATTGCG
>JANXUM010000549.1 GCA_025356215.1 Bryobacter sp.
CTTCCGAGCGCTGGCCGCCGCCTCTCCCCGCGTCAAGGTCTTCACCATGGGCCAGACCGAAGAAGGCCGCGAGATGGTGGTGGTCTGTATCTCGAACGAAGAGAATCTCGCCAAGCTGAGCCGCCACAAAGAGCTGATGGCAAAACTGGCCGATCCGCGCAAGACCCCGCCCGCCGAGGCGCAAGCAGCGATGAAAGAAGTTGTGCCGATGTACTGGCTCACCGGCTCGCTACACTCGACAGAGACCGGCAGCCCCGAAATGCTGATGGAACTGGGCTACCGCTTGGCAGTGGAAAACTCCGAGCTGATCGACACCATCCGCAAGGAGATGATCGTCATGATCACGCCAGTCTCCGAGGTGGATGGGCGCGAGAAGATGGTGGACCTTTATAACTGGAAGCGCGCGCATGAAGGCCAGGCCGCGCCGAGCCTCCTTTACTGGGGCAAGTATGTCGCACACGACAACAATCGCGACGCGATGAACCTCGCCCTCGCCCTGACGCGCAACGTCTGGAAGACCTACTACGAATTCCATCCCTTGGTGATGCACGACCTGCATGAGAGCGTGCCTTTCCTCTATGTCTCGACAGGCATGGGCCCCTACAACGCCTGGTACGACCCGATCCTGATTAGCGAGTGGCAGAAGATGGCCTATCACGAAGTGGAGCAGTTGACCAAGCGGGGCGTGCCCGGCGTCTGGACCCACGGCTTCTACGACGGCTGGGCCGCCAACTACATGTTTGTCGCCGCCAACGGGCATAATGCGATCGGGCGGTTCTACGAAACCTTCGGCAATGGCGGCGCGGACACGCGCAAGCGCACTGTCCCGGCGGCGTCCACGACACGCGCCTGGTTCCGCCCCAATCCTCCGCTGCCGGAAGTAAATTGGAGCCTACGCAATAACGTCAACCTGCAACAGAGCGGCGTGCTGCTGGCGCTGAACTACACGGCGCGCAACAAGATGGAGTTTCTGAACAACTTCTACCTGAAGGGCCAGCGCAGCATCGCCAAAGCTACGACGGAAGGCCCTGCCGCATACGTCGTTCCCGGCGACACGGCGCGCCCCGCACTGGCCGCCGATCTGATGCGCATCATGGACGCCCAGGGCGTCGAAGTTCACAAGCTGGACGCGGCCACCGAGATCGCAACCAAGACCGGCAAGCGCAGCTTCCCGGCGGGCAGCTACGTCGTCCGCATGGACCAGCCCTACTCACGCCTTGCCGACATGCTGCTCGACTTGCAGTACTACAACGTCAACGACCCGGCGCCGTATGACGACACCGGCTGGAGCCTGGGCTATCTGCGCAACATCGAGACGGCGCGGGTTACGGACGCCGCCATCTTGAAGGCACCGATGACAAAAGTGCAAGGCGTCCCGCAGTTATCGACAACGGTGGCCGGCTCTAGTGTGGCCAAGGCCTGGATCGTGCCGAACACGGCGGACATGGGCTTGGCGACGCTTCGCTTCGCGATGAAGGATGTGAAGATGTGGTCGGCCGAGGCAGCCTTTGAAGCCGGGGGCGTGAAGTTCGGCGCGGGCGCGGTGATCATCCCCGCCGAGGGTGTAACCCAGGCGCAGATCGCCGAGGCAGCTAAAGGAATGGGGCTGAAGATCACTGCAGTTGACGCAGTGCCCGGCGTTGCCAAGCATGAGCTGGCCGCCGCGCGCATCGCCCTGGTGCACACCTGGACCAACACCCAGAATGAGGGATGGTTCCGCGTGGCGATGGATACATCAAAAGTGCCCTTCGACTACATCAGCGACCAGAAGCTGGGTCAGATTGCGGACTTGCGCGCCAAGTACGACGTGATTATTTTCGGACCCGTGGGAGGCTCAAGCCAGCGCATCGTCAACGGAATCCCCAAGCGCGACGGCGAACCGGCCATGCCCTGGAAGAAGTCTGAGCTAACGCCCAATTTCGGCACCAGTCCGGACCAGACCGACGACATGCGCGGCGGCATGGGTCTGGAGGGCATCCTCAATCTTCAACGCTTTGTCGAGGCGGGCGGGCTGTTTGTCACCATCGGCTCCAACGCGTCGATCCCGATCGATTACGGTCTCGTTGAAGGAGTGAGCATCGCCCCGGCCCGCGAGTTGCAGGTGCGCGGCAGCGTGTTGATGAGTACGGTGAGCGACAAGCTCAGCCCAATTATGTATGGATATGACGACAAGACGCCGGTCTACTTCAACACCGCGCCGATTTTGCAGGTGGCAGCGGCGGGAGGCGGATTTGGCGGTGGCGGGGGTCGGGCCCCCGGCGCGCCCACCCCGGCCCGGCCCACCGGTCGCGGCGGTCCCAACGACACCGATATTGTGCAAGGCCGCGTAAACGTCGAGCCAGCCAAGCCCCCCGCATTGCGTCCCGGAGAAGAGCCCCCGATGAGCGATGAAGTTCGCGAAGCCATGCGCGCCTACATTGCCCCCGAGGCGATGACGCCCCGCGTCGTCCTGCGCTTTGCCGCCGAGCCGGAGTTGCTGATTAGCGGAATGCTCGCCGGCGGTCGCGAATTGGCTGGCAAACCGGCCGTGATCGACTTGCCAGTGGGCAAGGGCCACGTCGTGATGTTCGCCATCAACCCGATGTGGCGCGAGCAAACCCAGGGAAGCTGGGCCATGATTTTCAACGCCGCGATGAACTTCGCCAACCTCGGTGCCGGGCGGGCAAAAAAGGTGTCAGTCAACGAAACGGTAGGGCCGCGCGTCATTGCTGATGAGCAATGATTTCTCGAGGCCTCACTTTCGCCGTTTGTTTGCTCATCGGGAGTATTTGGTAGATGGCAACCGAACGGGTCGCACTAAAGAACACTGAACAGGAAGAGATCGACGCGCGGCGGCTGGCGATGCGCTACCGCGCGGAGTTTGTCGACTTGCGCAACGCTGAAATTGACCACGAGCTGTTCCGGACCATCCAGGTAGACCTGATGTTCCGCTACAACTTTGTGCCGCTCAACGCCGACCACGGGATGCTGGAGATCGCGATCGCCGATCCGCGCAACCTGCAGTTGGTAGACGAATTGAGCGCGCTGCTGGGCAAAAAGCTTCGCATCAAAGTCGCGACCCTCAGTCAGATCTCGGACCGTCTGAAAAAGACTGAGCAAAGCCAACGCGTCCTCGAAGAGGTGACCGAGGGCTTCACGCTCGACGTGGTCGGCGACGACGAAAACTCGGAAGAAAACCTGTCGATCGACAAGCTGAGCGCCGACAGCGACACCGCGCCGGTTATCCGCTTGGTCGACACGACCATCTTTAACGCGTTGGAGCGCCGGGCGAGCGACATCCACATCGAAACCCGCGACCAGGAAGTCGCAATCAAATACCGCATCGACGGCGTGTTGCAGTATGCGATGGCACCGATCGGCAAGGACTGGCATTCGGCGATCATTTCGCGCATCAAGGTGATGAGCGAGTTGGACATCGCCGAGCGACGCGTGCCGCAGGACGGGCGCTTCCGGGTGCGTTACAAGGGGCGGCTGATCGACTTCCGCGTCTCGGTCATGCCAACGGTCCACGGCGAGGACAGCGTGTTGCGCGTGCTCGACAAAGAGAGCATGAGCGAGAAGTTTACGCGATTGACCTTAGAGGTCGTGGGCTTCTCTGAGCGCGACGTAACTAAATTCCGGCGCTACATTAAAGAGCCTTACGGGATGGTGCTGGTGACGGGGCCGACGGGTTCGGGCAAAACGACAACGCTGTACGCCGCGCTCAGCGAAATCCAGAACGACGAAGACAAGATCATTACGATCGAAGACCCTGTTGAATATCAGTTGAAGGGGATCACGCAAATCCCGGTCAACGAGAAAAAGGGTCTGACCTTCGCCCGCGGCTTGCGCAGCATTCTTCGCCACGACCCCGACAAGATCCTGGTCGGCGAAATCCGCGACCAGGAAACGGCGAACATCGCGATCAACGCGGCGCTCACCGGCCACTTGGTGTTCACGACGGTGCACGCCAACAATGTGTTCGACGTGCTGGGTCGCTTCTTGAACATGGGCGTCGAAGCTTACAACTTTGTCAGCGCGCTCAACTGCATTCTGGCGCAGCGCTTGGTGCGGCAGATCTGCCCGCATTGCAAGGCGCCGATTGAGGTGTCAGAGCAGGAGTTGAAGGACAGCGCGCTGGACCCCGAGATCTGGCGGGACGTGGTGTTCTATGAGGGCAAAGGCTGCTTTGAGTGTGGCGGCACGGGCTTCCGCGGTCGAACGGCCATTCACGAACTGCTCGATTTGACCGAAGAGATTCGCGAACTGATTCTGGAGCGCAAAGCGACCTCCCATATTCGCGCCGCCGCCAAGGCCCAAGGCATGACGACGCTGCGCGAGAGCGCGGTGGAGCGCATGCGCGAAGGAATCACAACGCTGAAAGAAATCAACAAGGTGACTTTCGTCGAATGAGCATCTTTGAAAGCTTACGCAATTTGGTGCAAGACCCGCCGCCCGCCTTCGCCTTCGAAATTGGGCCAGCGGGCATCGCCCATTGGCAGGCAACCAGCGGCGGCTCGCGCTTTGAGCCGATCCCGGACTTGACCGTCGACGCGGATCTGCTGGGAGCCCATTTGCGCCAGATCGCGCCGACGGCGGGCGGCAACCGGCGGAGGCCGGCATCGGTAATTCTGCCGGACCGGGCGGCGCGCGTGACGCTGATGGATTTCGATAGTTTTCCGCGCAAGGCCGAAGAGCAGGTGAGCCTAATCCGCTTCCGGCTCAAGCGCACCGTGCCATTTGATGTCGATACAGCGATCCTGCGCTATCAGGCGCGACCGCGCGGCGGCAATAAAGTCGACCTGACTGTGGCGGCGGTGGCAGTGGAGACCATCGCCCCGTATGAGGCGGCCTTCCGCAACGCGGGCTTCCACCCCGGCTACATCACCGTGGCCGCGCTAACGGCGGCCAACCTTGCCGCGCCGGACACGATCACGCTTCGGTTGAACGGGCCAACGCTGACGTTAAGTCATTTTGAGGGAACAGAGTTGTCGTTGTACCGTTGCCTGGAACTACAGGAAGGCACCCTCGATGAAGTGTTGAACGTGTTAGAGCCAACGTTGGCTTATTTGGAAGATGAGCGGAAGCTGAAGCCCGCGCGCATCGACCTCTGTGGGCTGGGCGCGATGGCCGCTGATTTGGAACATCACCTGATGGCCAACTGGCAATTGCCAGTGCAACCGCTGCGCAGCCGTATTGGCGCAGTGGAATCGAACAACGCGGGACTGCTTGGCTATCTCGAAGCGGCGGGGGTGAACTGATGCAGGGTCGAATTCCCATCAATCTCGCCAGCGAGCCGTTTCGCCGGGATCGAGCGATGCTGGTGGCCTCAGGCTTGCTGGCGGCTGTCCTTGCTGTTTCCTTGGCCGGATTGACCACGATGATTTTGCAGGAGCGCGGTCGGGCCGAAGAGACCCGGGAAGCGTTGGTGAAACTGGAAACGGCAATGCGCGTGCAAGCAAGTGAGCACGTCAAAGTAGACACAATTTTGCGGCAGGCGCAGAATTCCGAAGTGCTGGATCGTAACGTCTTCTTAAACACCCTGATCTCGCGAAAGGCCGTGAGCTGGACCCAACTGTTTGCCGACCTGGAAAAGGTCATGCCGGGGACGGTCCGGCTGGTGAGCGTGCGACCGCAAATCACTCCGCAGAATCAAGTGGTGCTGGACATGACGGTGGGCTCAATGACGACGGAGCCGGTGATCGACATGTTGATGCGCCTGGAGGGTTCGCCATTGTTTGGTGCAACAACCATCACGACGATGCTGCCACCGTCACAGAATGAGACTCTATACCGCTATCGGCTAAGTGTGAACTATGCGCCTAGACCTTAAAGGACTGAGCATCGATTGGCGGAACCCGGCCTTCTTTATGAGGGCGCTGTTGGGCGTGTTGCTGTTCGGCAATTTGGCGGCGCTGTACATGCTGCTGTTTCCTCCCGGCGGCAGCCTGGAGGAACTGGACCAGCGATTCACGATGAGCCGGCAACAGAACACGGTTAAGACGCGCGACCTCGAACGGATGCGGGTACTCGCGGCAAAGGTGCAAGAGAGCCGCCTGGCCGGGGACAAGTTCTTCGCGTCGTATTTCATGACGCGTCGTAAAGCGGCAAGCACGATCATCTCGGAGTTGTCGGGCCTGGCCAAGCAGGCGGGCATCCGGCCCAAGGAACACTCCTTTGTGCTCGAAGGCGTCGAGGGCTCTGAGGACCTGTCGATGATGACCGTCAATGGAGCTTACGAGGGGACCTATGCGGATCTGATCCAGTTCGTCTATCGCATCGACCGCAGCCCGCGCTTTTTGATCATTGAGAGCCTGAGTGCGGCACCGCAGCAATCGGCGGGCTTGCTGAATATCAGCGTGCGGTTTCACGTCTTCGTGAGAGAAGTCCCGGGGAGCTAGCTTATGGGCCTTGAAATGAAATTCGGCGGTGACCCGAAACAGACCAAGATCATGGCTGGCCTCTTTGTCGTGCTGGCGGGGGTGATTTACTGGAACTACTTTACCGGCCCCGACACGTCGCCCGCGCCATCGATGCGGAGGCCACCGGGGGTGATTGCCCCCCCGATGGAAGCACCCAACATTGCGCGGCGGCCCGAGGACAAGAAGCGCGTGCAGGTGGACCGGCGAGCCCAGGAATTCCGGCCCCGAGTGGGACCCGCGCGGCCAGAGGACCGGCCAGACCCGATGACGGTGGACCCGACGCTGCGCCTCGAGCAACTGTCGCGCCTCGAAAAAGTGCAGATCAGCGGTGGGGCGCGGAGCCTATTCGACTTCTCGAATGTGAGTGGCCCCGTGCAAGTGGCGAAGATCGTTCCCTCTCCCAAGCCGTTTGCGCCCAAGCCGTTTATCGGCCCGTTGGAGGCCCCGAAGCCTCCACCCCCGGTCGCCAAGGTCACGCCGCAGGCACCGCCCATCCCGTTGAAGTTTTATGGGTTCACAACCGCGCAGCGGGGGGCGAACAAGCGGGCCTTCTTCCTCGATGGCGAAGAGATTCTTGTCGCCAGTGAGGGCGAGCTGTTAAAGAAACGCTATAAGGTGATCCGTATCGGCCTGGCAAACGTCACTATGGAGGACACGCAATTCCAGCAGCAGCAGACGCTGCCGATTGTGCCTGACAATAACGGTGGAGGCCAGTAACATGCAAACGAAGCCAGTGACGCGGAACGGCGAGAGCGGATTCGCCCTCCTCTTCGTGTTCGCCTTGGCCGGCATTGCGGCCTTGATGCTGTACAACGAGCTGCCGCGCGCGGTGTTTGAGAGCCAGCGCGCCAAGGAAGAATTACTGGTTGGACGTGGGCAGGAATATCAGCGCGGCATCCAACTCTACTATCGAAAGCTCCGCAAATATCCTTCGACGATGGAGGATTTGGAGAAGGCGAACGGCATTCGTTTTCTGCGCCGGCGCTATGTCGATCCCTTCAGCGGTAAAGACGACTGGCGGCTGGTGCACATCAACGGGTCGGGCCAATTTAGCGATTCCAAAGTGATCAAGCCGCCGGCGACCACGCAAACGGGCGGATTGTCGTCGAGCATCTCTGCCGAGGCCCCGAAGGAAGATCCGAACGATCCTTCGATCAAGAGACGGGCTAGCGACACCAGCGCGGTGGAGATCGGCGGGAATCAGACGAACGCGGTTCCGCCAGATCCAAGCGCACAGCCACCATTAAATGGCCCGCTGCCCTTTCCAGGACGCACGACAAACGACCCGCAGACGCAGGCCTACAACGCGGCCATGGGCGGCGTCGGCAGCGCCGGAATGCCCTCCACGACCTATCCGACGGGCAGCGTGAACTCGCAGAATGGCGGGGCGATCGGGACTCAGATCCAGCCGGGCGGTCAATTGATTCAAGCGCAGAATGGACAGAACGGGCAGAGGCCTTTGACGCCGGAGCAATTGAGCCCGGCGCTGGACGTGATTCAGCGATTGCTGACTCAGCCTCGACAGCCGCCTCCAGGCGTGCTGGGTGGGAGCGGATCGCAGCCGGTGACAACGGCGGGGTCTTTCACGATCAGCGGACCGGCGGCGAACGGGGGTAACGGTCAGTTTGGCGGCGGTGGGATTGCGGGTGTGGCGAGCAAGCACGAAGGGCGCGGCATCAAGCTCGTCAACGAGCGGGACCGGATTGAGGAGTGGGAGTTTATCTACGACTACGGCAAGGACCGCGGCGGGAGACCGAACACGAATACGCAGTCGCAGAGCGCGACCGGACAAAATCAGCAGCAAGGCGGATTTGGCGGTTTGGGTACCGGCACAGGCCAGGGAAGCGGGGCCGGGCGAGGTGGCCAGCAGGGCGGGCAAGGTGGATTTGGGCAGGGTCAGGGTCAGGGCGGCTTTGGAAACGGCGGACAAGGCCAAGGACAGGGCGGCTTCGGCCAGGGTCAAGGCGGTCGGCGGCCCTAGTTCGCCGGCGTCGTCATCCTCGGGCGTTCCGCACCGTTGGCAATTTCGATCACAAGCTTCTCAAAGAACTGATTGAAGCGGATTGCCGCGTCAAAGTCGATGGGCTGAGTCAGATCGTCGGCGGGCTTATGATATCGATCCATGTACCAGGCGCGATAAATCTTTTCCTCAGGCGAGCCCTTCTCGTAGCCGAAGACAAACGCCAGTGAAGGAACGCCGATCTTGATGAAGTTGAACTGGTCTGAGCGGCGATATAAGCCACGCTCCGGCTCATTGTCTGGCTGGACCCGGATTCCCATCGATTCGGCAACGCGCGCGGCAACCGGGCCAAGGCTGGATTGATCGAGAGCCAGAACGGTGAGAGCGCGCAGGGGAAAGATGGGGCGCAAATAGTCGAGATTGATATCGGCTACCAATTTCTCCTTGGGGATCGTCGGGTGCGCGGTGAAGTAAGCCGAACCGAGAAGGCCTTTTTCCTCGCCGGTTACGACGACAAACAGAATGCCGCGCTTGAGCTTTTGTTTGGACTCGCGCAGGTGGGCGGCAAACTCGATCAATGTTGCGACGTAAGCGCAATCGTCAAATGCGCCGTTGTAGATTTTGTCGCCATTGACTGGATAGCCGATGCCGTAACCATCCAGGTGGGCCGACACGACGACATACTCGTCCGTATCGCCGGGGAGCGAGGCAATGATGTTGTCGGAGACCAGTTCTTTTGAGATCGACTTAGTGCATATTTTCAATGAGGCGGACGACTTCAGGATTCGGTTCGCCGTCTCTTCACTAACTCGAATGTTGAAGAAACCGGATGCGGGCGGCGGAGTGAGGCGGACGCTCTTGGCGTAAGCGACAGGCCAGCGGGGCGGCTCTGTGGCGCGCGGATTGTCGATGGTCAACACCCCTACAGCTCCGGCCTTTGCGAGGGCTGCGGCGCGACCGGGGGCGTGGACGGCGGCGAATTTGCCTTTGACATCGGTGGCCGGGTCGTCGGCCAGGATCACCGGAGCCTCAACCGATTCGGGAAGGCCGGGCGAGGCGGCGATCGAGATCTCTTCAAGAAAGCGTAGGCGTTGGGCTTTGCCTTCGCGCACCAGGTCGATGGTGGTGGCGGCAGGATCGAGCTCGATCGAGTGTAGGGGAACGGGTTGGACGTAGCCCTTCGCCCCGGCGGGTTTGAGACCGAGCTTCTCGAATTGAGAGATGACATAGCTCTCGGCGCGCCGGTAGCCGGCGCTCCCGGTGTCGCGACCCTCGTTAGCGTCGCTAGCCATGACGCCGACATGGGACCACCAGCGCTGGGCGGCGGGCGGCGGGGCGGCGGCAAGGAGGACAACGAGAGGCAGGTGGGCGAGCATCGCGTTTAGCCTAACATGGCCCCGGCCTCCCAGGCAGGCTGGCTACAGCGCCACATACCCCCGCCGAATGCCCTGCGTAACCGCCTCCGTCCGCGACCCCGCGTTCAACTTCGACATCAGCGAACTCACGTGAAACTTGACCGTATGCTCCGTGATGCTCAGCCGCCAGGCAATTTCTTTGTTGCCTACACCCTCGGCCAGTAGCCGCAAAACCTCGCGCTCGCGATTCGTCAACGCCGAATCGGTGATTGCGAAATTCGGCGCTGGCCAGCTTTCCGCTTCCTGCGCCGGCAGCACCAACAAGCCGGCGGCCACGGCCTCCAGCGCCGCGCGAATCTCCAGTGGCGTCGCGTTGGGGGGCAACACTCCACGCGCTCCCTGCCGCACCATCGACGATACGGACTGGTCGGTCAACAGCACAACGGGCAGCGGCGGCGGCTCGTTCGCGATTTCGTCAAACTGACGGTCGGACAACAGCACATCGGCAATTTCACCCGACTTGGCGGTCTCAAACCCCACCTTCTCTTCAAGGAGCGTGCGCAGACCGGCTTCAACAACCGGACTGGAGGCATCGATGCGGACACGGGTCATGCTGCGGCTGCCAGGGCAATCGCGACTTCTCGCTGCGCGGG
>JANXUM010000599.1 GCA_025356215.1 Bryobacter sp.
ACCAGAAGACGTGGACCGTGCAAGGGATCCCGCCAGAGGAGGCGCTGCGGTCGCGCTTAACGAGGTTGATTGGAGGCGATGAGAAACCGGCCTTCCTTTTTGCCGCGTCACACGGCATGGGTTCGTCACTGGGATGGTCGCGGCAGGAGAGCGATACCGGCGCGTTGATCTGCCAGGAATGGCCGGGGCCGACGTGGAATGGAAATCCTCGGCCCTTCTACTTTGCCGGAGAAGATCTTAGCGACGACAAGGACCCAAGCGGCATGATTGCCATGTTCTTTGCCTGCTATGGCGCGGGCATGCCGAAGATGAACGAATTCCGGCAGAAAGACGGCTTGGCCGACTCGGATCAAATCGCCAATCGGGCTTTTGTGGCCGCTCTTCCGATGCGCATGCTGTCCCATCCAAAAGGCGGCGCGCTTGCCGTAATTGGGCACATTGAGCGGGCTTGGGACTGTTCGTTCCGCTCGGGAAAGAACAGCCCGCCGCAGTTACAAACTTTTCAAAGCAGCTTGAAGTTATTGATGGAAGGATTCCCGGTTGGCGCGGCGATGGAACCCTTTAACAGCCGCTACTCGGAATTGACCTCGGACTTGACAGAAGAGCTGAAAGACTTGGCCGCTGGCAAGAGAGCCACAGACGAATTTATCGAGATGTGGACTTCCAACAACGACGCGCGTAATTATGCCGTCATTGGCGACCCGGCAGTGCGGATGGCCGTGGCCTAAGCCTTCACGGACATTGCGTGGTGGAAGATATCATTCGGATCGTAGCGCCGCTTGACGCTTTGCAAGACCGGATATAGATCGCCCGTGCCGTAGTAGAGTTGGGGCCAGTTCTTGTGCTCCAACATGTCTATGTCGGGGTAGTTAATGTAACAGCCTTCGTATCGCTCGTCCGGGTAAGGGGCGGGACTGTAAACGTCGGCGAAGAAGTCTTTCATCCACTGAAGCCGCCCGGCGTCCTGCTCTTTGCGCGCCCAATAGGACTGGAACTGAAGCTTCATGATGGAGGCGCGTTGGCAGATGGCGGTTTCGGCGGCCAGTTCTGGACGGTTGGTGGCTCCGCCATAAGAATCCACCGCGACTAGCGAACCGCGTAAGTCCACACCCGGCATTTCGCGGGTAAGGTGCTTGTAAAACGACTTAGCTTCGGGAATGGTGAAGTTACGCTTCATATAAGACGACTTATATTTAGCCCGCTGGCTGTTGTTATTCCCGCCACCGCCCCGCCCGGTGGTCGCGTCGATCCAGGGTAGCCGAGTTTTTGAGCGCGAAGCGGCGCAGGGTTGCGGGTTCGCGTTTTTCTCCGGCACGCCCGGAAGCGCCGGCGTTGGATTGCAGGGCTCAAATAGGTCAAGAAACTCGTCGAGCGCCTTTAAGTCATTGCAGGTGCCGTCGGGGTTGCAAAATTGGACTGTCATGCCGAAGGAGCCGGATGAGGAGTGCGACAGCGGGAAGACAGAGAACATGCCCCAGGTATCCGGATCTTGGCCGCGTGTGGCCCAGTAATTGCCGTAAGTCGTCAGAATTGCCACAAAGCGGGCCTCGGTCATGCTCGCCCAGTCGAACGAAATTGCGGCACGAGCCACTTCTATCGGCGCGGGCGGAAGCTTGTCGAACAAGAACCCAGTGATCACACCGAAAGATCCGCCGCCCGCACCGCGGCAAGCGCGAAACAAATCAGGGTCCGTTTTCTTATCGACGCGGCGGGCAATGACTTTGCGCTGCGCGTCGACCGTGAGAATGTCCACGGCGGAGACCCAGTCGCAGGTCAGGCCTTGGAGCCTCGACAACAAACCGTAGCCGCCACCGCTGATGTGGCCGCCTGCACCGACCGTTGGGCAAGTGCCGGCGGGAATGGTTAGCCCGTAGCGCTTGTATAAATCGTTGTAGGTATCCCCTAAGCTCTTTCCCGCCGAAATGTAGAGGCGGGAGTCACCGCCGGGAGCGTGTGAGGCGGTGTGGAGGCTCAGGTCGAGCAATGCCCCGCCAGGATTGTTGACCGCGAAATCCTCGTAGCAATGGTTCCCGCTGCGCACGGTGGGGCGCAGACCCGAGGAGACGATTTGTTGCAGGGCGAGGGCCGCGTCTTCGGGACTGTCGCAGAGGTCGATCCGCGCCGGAACCGTTGCGTCGACCGCATTCCAACGCAGGTTGCGGCTACGTTTGAGGATTTGATATCGCGAAGATTGCCGGTTGACGCTGATGGGCATGTAAGCTTTTATTATGCCCTTGAGCGACCATACTGAAAGACACTTTACCGCGACCGAAGTTGTACGCGACGTCGTGATTGGAATGTCGGACGGACTTACGGTGCCGTTTGCACTGGCGGCGGGCCTCTCGGGTGTGGCGGCGGCAAGCAGCGTGGTGGTAACCGCTGGATTGGCGGAGATCGTCGCCGGCTCGATTGCCATGGGCCTCGGAGGTTACTTGGCCGCGCGCAGCGATGCCGAGCACTACATCAGCGAACATGCTCGGGAAGCGAGAGAAGTGGTGGAGCAGCCGGAGGACGAGAAGGCGGAGGTAGCCGAACTTCTTCAAGAGTTCGGACTGACTAGCGAAGAGAGTAACAACGTCGCCGAGGCAATGTCCAAGCGGCCCGACGACTGGGTGAAGTTCATGATGCGCTTTGAGTTGGGTCTCGAAGAGCCCAAGGCCTGGCGAGCGGCCAGCAGCGCGGCCACGATCGCCGGTGCTTACATTGCGGGTGGGCTGATCCCATTGGGACCCTACTTCTTCGTCACCAACGTCAACGAAGCGCTGAAGATTTCAGCGGTCGTGACATTGCTGGCTTTGCTCGTATTTGGATACGTCAAGGGCAGATTTACCGGTGCCAACCCGCTGCGCAGCGCGCTGCAAGCGGCGGCCATCGGCGGGCTGGCGTCGATCGCCGCGTTCACAATCGCCAGGGCAATCTCGTAAGCCCGCCTGGCGGAGGATCGCGGTCCAGGCCGCCAAGTGCTAGAGTCGGAATTGTTATGGCAGTCACAACGATTCCTCTTGAAGATGTGGAGATCCGCGAGGGCGAGCGGGAGGGAACGGGCGTTCACGGCCCCAAAATCCGTTGCCCAAAATGCGATTGGCGTCCGACGGCAAGCGACCTGTGGACTTGTAAGTGCGGCCACGAATGGCACACCTTCGACACTGGCGGGGTCTGCCCCGGCTGCATAGAACAGTGGCCAGCCACGCAGTGCCATAGTTGTCACGCATGGAGCGCGCATTCGGATTGGTACGAATACTCCTAGTTGCGCATCTAAGAGTTATGGAAACAATTGAGCTGAAGATCGACGGTATGCACTGCGGTTCTTGCGTCCGGCGGGTGACGTCGATGATCTCAAGCATCGAGGGCGCAAAAGTGGAAAGTGTGGAAGTGGGCAAAGCGGTCATTAGCGGCGACGCCACACGACAGGAATTGATCGCGGCGATCGAGGGCGGTGGATTTACGGTCGCCCGTTGATGGCCTCCAAAGTCCAGCTTGAAATCGAGGGAATGACGTGTGCCGCTTGCCAAGGCTTCGTCGAAAAGACGTTGGCCGCACAGCCGGGCGTGTTGCGGGCCAGCGTAAATCTGATATTGAATCAGGCGACGGTGGATTTCGACCCAGCGGCGACCAATCCCGAATCACTCGTTAAGGCTGTCGGGAAGACCGGTTATGGAGCACATGTAGCCAGTTCGGAAGAAGAGCCCGGCGCAAGTTTTGCCACCGTTTGGGCCAGCCTCGCCATCGGCCTTCTGATGATGATTTCGATGCCGTTTCTGGGTCACGAGGCGCGCTGGTGGGTCTGGACGCAGATGGCGCTAGCCGCGAGTGTAATGGCGGTGGCGGGGCGGAGTTTCTACATCAAGGCCTGGGTCGCGCTGCGCCAGCGCCGCGCCGACATGAACGTCCTGATCGCTTTGGGCACCGGCGCGGCCTTTGCGCTATCTAGCTTCGCGGCCATCGCTCCCGATTGGTTCCATCGGCGCGGCATGATGCCGCAGGTCTATTTCGAGGCGGTCGTGCTCATCATCGCCTTCGTGCTGACCGGCAAAATGCTGGAGGAGCGCGCCAAGCGCCAAACATCGCTTGCCTTACGCCAGTTGCTGGATTTGCAGCCCAAACGCGCTTCGATTCGTCGCGACGGCGTTGAGGTGGAAGTTGCGGCGGAAGAGTTGCGACCGGGCGACATGCTTCTGGTGCGTCCGGGTGACAGGATCGCCGCCGACGGCGAAGTGGTGGAAGGTGCGGGTAGCGTGGACGAAAGCATGTTGACGGGAGAGAGTCTGCCCGTCGAGAAGATTGCCGGCAGCCGGGTCTATGGCGGGACGACCAATGGCTTTGGCGCGATGACGGTACGCGTGAACACGGAAGGCGGGGAGAGTCTGCTTGCACAGATCGTCCGTGTGCTTCGCGACGCGCAAGGCGATAAAGCCCCGGTGCAGGCGTTGGCGGACCGGGTCAGCGCGGTGTTCGTACCGGTGGTGGTGAGTCTGGCAGCGCTCAGCGCCGTTCTCTGGATTTGGGTGGGTGGCGTGGATTGGGCTCATGCGATTGTGGTCGCGGTTGCCGTGCTCGTGATCAGTTGCCCTTGCGCCATGGGGTTGGCCGTACCGACCGCGATTCTCGCATCCACGGGCCGCGCCGCGCGGATGGGGATTCTCATCAAGGGCGGAGAGGCGCTGGAGCGACTGGGCGAGGTTTCCGTTGTCGTCATGGACAAAACCGGCACGATTACGAAGGGGACGCCGCGTGTCGTCCGGATCGAAGGCGATGTGCTGAAGGTGGCCGCCAGCCTGGAGTCTCGAAGTGAGCACCCTTTGGCCGTCGCGATCGTGCGCCACGCGCGCGAACAGAAAGTGGAGTTGGAGCCAGTGGAAAACTTTGCCGCGCAGCCGGGCGTTGGGGTGAGCGGCACCATTGGGGGCAGGCGGGTGGAGATCGCGAGCGGAGATGAGCCAGGAGCGGTCTCCGTGCGTGTGGATGGAGCCGTGGCGGGCACGATCTGGCTCGCCGACGAGGTCAAAGAGACTTCCGCCGGAGCCGTTGCGCGGATGATCGCAATGGGGCTGCGCGTGGTCATGCTCAGCGGAGACCGCGAGGAGGCGGCCCGCCGGGTGGCGAGGGCGGTTGGCATCGACGAGGTGATCGCCGGTGTGCTTCCAGCGGGAAAGGTGGAGGCTGTGGCTCGGCTGCAGACCGGAGGCGCTAAAGTGGCGATGGTCGGCGATGGACTTAACGACGCACCAGCGCTTGAGAAGGCAGATGTCGGCATCGCGATGGCGAGGGGCGCGGACTTGGCGATCGAGGCCGGGGACGTGGCCCTTTTACGCGGAGATTTGAATAGCGTCGCCGATGCCATCGTGCTCTCTCGCCACACGATGGTCGTGATGCGTCAGAACTTATTCTGGGCCTTTTTGTACAACGTCGTGGGGATTCCCGTGGCGGCGCTGGGCCTGTTGAATCCGGTCGTTGCCGCCGGGGCCATGGCACTGAGCAGCATTAGTGTGATGCTGAACAGTTTGCGATTGCGCTAGCCGACAGCTACTTGCGTCCGGCGCAACATCGGCAGTGGCTTACGCGCAAGCTCTTGAGGCGGCTCAACTTCAGATGCAACTAGCGCCGCTGGAGCCGGCGTCACTGGAGTTGGCGGCGCAACTAGAACCGGCTCTGGGGGCGAAACGACGGCGACTGGTCGACTGGTCCCAGCGGCCGGGGCCGCCGGCGCAAGTGCCGCGCCCAACTCACGTTTTTGCGTCTCGGTTGGCTCCACGCCGTCCATCTTCAGGTAGGGCCAAATTGCTCTGGGGTCTGGCACATTCGATTGCAGATAATCTACGCCGATCGCCGTAATCTGCATTTTGCTCTTGTCGTCAACAACAACCCAACCTAAGGTCTTGGAGTACCAGAGGGCCAGTTGGATCTCTTCTTCTGTCATCCGAACGATCTTCTCCAACTGCCGCATGGTGATCAGCGGCACGCGTGGATTGTTGCGGCGCACGTCGTATAGTACGCAGAGCAACGTGGAGCGGCGGTCGCGCTCTCCCTGGAGGCTGTTGAAGAATTCCATCCCGGTGAAAGAAATGTCCCGGTCGTCGTCGCCGCCGCCGCGCACGGCGTCAAACATCTTGCGGCCGATCGGATCGCTCAGGACCTCAAGAGCGAGATTCAACTCTTCAATCTGCTGGGAAGTGGGTTGGCACGCCATCAGCCGGGCATGAGCCTGCTGTACCGTCGCCAGATCCGACTTCGGATCAATATCGAGAAGCTTGTAATGGTCTTGGAATTTTCCTGCGGCCGGGGACGACATCTATTGGTGTTATCGGCCGCAGGGCTTCCATTCTGTAGCCGCTAGAATTCGTAACGCAGCGCAAACTGCATTACGCGAGCATCCCCCGCCGCCGAGAAGACACCGAAGGTGGACGGTGCCGCCAAGCTGAGCGAGAGTGTCGTGAAGTTCACGTTATTGAAGGCGTTAAACGCCTCAGCCCGGAACTGGAGCGAATGACCCTCAACCGGCATTTTGAAGCGCTTGCTGGCCGAGATGTCGAATACCTTGCTCCCGGCCCCGCGGACGATGCCGCGTTCGCCGGTCGTACCGGGGTACTGGCCGACGTAGGAGCTAATCGCGCTCGTATTGCCGTAGATCGATGGCTGTCCATTCTGGTTATAGCCAACGCCTTGCGTCGGATAAGGCACGCCAGCCTTGTGAATCGCCAGCGCCGAGTTCAGGTAGTTCGTCGGATAGATTCCACCATTGGAAATATCCTGCGGCAGACCAGAGCGCAACCGTCCCAACATCGAGACCTGCCAGCCGCCCACAACCTGATCCATCCAACCGTGCGCACCGCTCAAGAACGACTTGCCTTTGCCGAACGGAAGTTCGACGACTGTATTCATCGTGACGTTGTGCCGGATGTCGAAGCTTGCGACGCCGTAAGCGCCTTTCGGGTTGAAGGCGTCCTGGATCACGCTGCCGCCCGCGCCGTTGGTTGTGGTTCCAATGCCAGTCTCGTTGCCCGAGGCAATGTCGAAGGCGTGCGAAAGAGTGTAGTTGAAGTCAAAGCCCCAACCCTTCTCCAGCGGACGGCGGATGATGAGGTTGCCGGAATGATAGCTGGCGTTGGACGCGTTCGTCCAGACCGTCATGCCCGCGCTCTGATTGCCGAAGAAGGTGTTGCAGCCCGGTGCCGAGATACAAGTCCCGTCCTTTTGCCGCAAGCGATCCATGTCGTTCAGCGCGTCCAGATCGCTACCGCCGTAGGTGCCGTACACAGAGTTGAAGTAATTGGCGGTGGCACTGCCGGTGAATGCGAGATCCTTCGCTTTGGCAAACACGTTCTCAAAGAACGGAATGTTCCCCACCAGACTTGGGTTTGCTTTGACCTGGGCGGGAGTGACGCCCTTCAAATACAAGTCGTACAGCAACCCGCTCGCCTGCGTCCAGGTTTGTCCGGACTTCTGATCCTTGAAGTTTGTCAAAGGCTGCGAGTAGTCTTGCCGGAGCAAGCCTTTGCGCGACAGACGGCCGACGTAGCCAACTTCCACTACAAGGTTCTTCTTCAGCGGACGTGTGTAAGACAAATTGAGCGGCATTGAATACGGTGCTACTAGCGACGGATTGACGCCTGTGAAACTGGTGAACCCGCCGACGATCGTCGGCGGCGTGAACGGCATGCCACCCGAGGCCGGTGCCGCCAGCGTGGGCAGATTGCTTCCGTTATAACGCACGGAGCTTGTAAAGTTCGTATTGGCCAACTGCGTAACTTGGGTGGCCAAGCCGGGCGAACCGGAACTGGCAAAGTTGACGGCCATTTGGCTGCCGTAGCGGTCGTACAGAACGCCCGCACCGGCGCGAATTACACTGCCTTTGCCCATGATCTTGGTCAAAAGCGAATCGCCCTCCGGTGCCCAGGCGATCGCCAGGCGCGGCGCGAAGTTATTCTTGTCGGCAGCATAATAACCGGACTTTCCGTTAACAGGGCCAGACAGATCGTAAGTCAACGAGGCAAACGGGTTCGCATAACTGGGAATCCCCAGGGCCTGTCCGCCAGCGCGGTTCGCAAAGTACTGATCCAGACCGACCGTCGGATTCACCTGGACGCCATTGGCTTCATAAGGATTCGAATAAATACCGTAACGGACGCCGTACACTACCGTGAGATCGCGACGAACCTTAAATGTATCTTGCACGTAAAACTCGTATTCTTTGGAGTTGAACACGCGTGGAATGCCTTGGCCAAACGGAATCGCTTTGCCGTCACGTCCGAAGTTATATGTGCCGCTATATTGATTGACCACACCGAACAGCGCGCCGAGCGCGTTCTGCACCGGAGTCGTCTCGGTCAGCCGCAGCGTGGAATCGCCATAGAGCGGCTTGATGTAAGCGTTGATCGAATCGGTGACATCAGCGCCCAAGCCCAGCAGCGTATTGCGGCTGAAGCTGTAGCTGGGATAAGAAGTGGCAAAGCTCGCCCGGTCGTTCGAGTTGAGACGAATATTGAGGCCGCCCTGAATCGTGTGTGCGCCCTTGGTCCAAGTTAGGTCGTCAATGAAATTGTGCACCGGCGACTTGCGGGCCAGCGCCCGTGGGAACGCGGAGCCAAGGTTGGAGAAATAGAATGAAACCGACGGGCCGCCCACGCCTGTCTGGGTGGTCTTCAAGAACGTGTAACCGTAGTTGAAAGTGTTGATGACAGTGGGGGCAATCACCGCCGTATAACGAGCCGAGAGACCCTTGGATTGATCGACGAGCTTGGACTGCGCATCCCCACCCGGGAACTGCGCGAGATTGGAGCTATCGTCTTCGGAATTGTTGGCCAGCGTACCACGCAGACTTAGGGTGTGCTTTCCCGCTTTGTCGATGTTGAAGTCGTTCTTCATTACATAAGTGCGGTAGTTCAACTTCTTGGGAGCGTTAAAGCGAAGTACCGAGAAATTGAGGCCGCGATCGGCGGAGGACGCCGGGTCGTTGCCCACCGGATACTTCTTGAGGATGTCGAGCATCGTTTGATTCGCCCCCAGTTTCAGCGGGTCAATGTCGCGGATCTGGCTGGGGCTCAACTGGCCAATCTGTCCGTTGCTCATGCGGAACTGCACGATACCCTGCTTGAACGATTCGGTCGGCACCGTGCGGCTAACGGCCAAAGCGGTCGCGTCTTTTCGGTCTTCCCAATTGGCGAAGAAGAAAACTCGATCCTTGACAATCCGTCCGCCCAACGAAGCTCCATATTGGTTGCGTACCAACGCCTCACGAGAAATACCGGCGCGATTGGAGAACCAGTTATTCGCCGCCGTCGACTTATTGCGGTGATATTCGTAGGCTGAACCGTGAAAGGCGTTCGAACCGGACTTAGTGACGAGTGACACCTGGCCGCCTGAGGAACGGCCTTGGTCTGCGCCCATGCCGGCGACGGTCGTCCGGAACTCCTGAACCGAATCGAGCGGAACCGGCAGCACCGAACTGAAGCCGGAACTTGCCCCTTGCGTATCGTTAACGTCCACGCCGTCGAGAGTAACGTTGTTCTGATCGCGCTTGGCGCCCGCCACTTCGCCCGTGGGCGTCACCCCGGGCTGGAGGCTCAAAAGATCGACGACATTTCGCGTCAGCAACGGTAACTGACGGATCTGTA
>JANXUM010000019.1 GCA_025356215.1 Bryobacter sp.
GCCAGAACGCCACTCATAACACCCGTACCTCGTTCTTCAGCTTCTCCACCAACTCCGCCGCGCTCTTCAACATCACCGTTTGCTTTGACTTCTGCGGCAGCGTCACCTTCACCACACGACAAGAAGGCGCGTTGGCGACGCCCAATTCAGCGGCGGTCACCACCCGCACCTCTTTGGTCTTGGCGCGCTTGATGCCCATCAACGTCGCATAGCGCAGCTTCTTGATCCCGGATTGAATGGTCAAAACGGCGGGTAGCGGCATTGACACATGCTGAAACCAGCCGTCTTCCAACTCCCGCTTCACCCGCACCTGCGCCCCATCGACAACGACTTCCATGATGATGGTGGCGTGCGGCAGCCCCAACAGTTCCGCCAGCACCACGCCCACCTGCCCCGCGCCCACATCGTCCGATTGCAGCCCCGTCAGCACCAGGTCTGCGGCCTCGCCGCGCGCCGCTCCCGCAAGCAATTTCGCGACACCCAGCGTGTCCCACGCGTCGTCAATTTGTACGTGGATCGCCCTGTCCGCCCCTTTGGCCAGCGCCTCGCGGATGGTGGAGCCGACGCGCTCCGGCCCAACGCAAATGGCGATAACCTCCCCGCCGCCTGCGGCCTCTTTCAGTTGCAAGCCCTCTTCGAGCGCATAGGCGTCGGGCTCATTGATTTCGTATTCGAGACTCGACTCGTCAATCCACTGGCCATCCCCTGATGCCGCCAATTGCGAGTCGCGCGCAGGAACCTGCTTGATCGCAACCAGAATCTTCATTACTTATTCAGCGTAGCGCTTGAAGAGCAGGCAGCCGTTGGTGCCGCCAAAACCAAAGGAATTCGAGAGGGCAATATCGATCTGCACGGGCCGCGCCGCATTGGGCACAAAGTCCAGATCGCAGCCTTCTCCCGGAGTCTCAAGGTTCATCGTCCCAGGGGCGATCTGATCGCGGATCGCCAGCAAACTTAAGCCCGCCTCTAGCGCGCCAGCACCGCCCAACAGGTGGCCTGTCATTGCCTTTGTGGAACTGATCGGAATCCGATAGGCATGCTCGCCGAGGGCGGCCTTGAACGCCCGCGCCTCAATCACGTCGCCAGCCGGAGTCGAAGTGGCGTGCGCATTGATGTAGTCGATTTGCCCCGCCGTAATTCCGGCGTCCTTCATCGCATTCAACATCACCCGCCGCGCTCCGTCGCCGTCCTCGCTCGGTGACGCCATGTGATACGCGTCGCCTGACATCCCATAGCCAATGATCTCGCCGAGGATTTTCGCGCCGCGCGCCTTGGCAATTTCCAGTTCTTCGAGAATGAGAATGCCGGAACCTTCGCCGATTACAAAGCCGTCGCGATCCTTGTCCCAGGGCCGAGAGGCGCGCGCCGGATCGTCGTTCCGCGTAGAAAGGGCCTTCATCGCCGCAAAGCCCGCGACGCACAACGGCGTGACCGTGGCTTCCGCGCCGCCCGCGATCATCGCGTCGGCATAGCCATGCTGGATCAATCGAAAGGAATCGCCAATGGCATGCGCGCCCGTCGTACAGGCCGTCGCCACAGCGGAATTGGGGCCTTTGGCGCCGGTGCGAATCGAGATCTGCCCCGAGGCCAGGTTCACAATCGAAGCGGGGATAAAGAAGGGCGAGACGCGATCCGGGCCATCGCGCAGCATCTTTTCGTGCTCACGCTCGATCACCTCAAAGCCGCCGATGCCGCTGCCGACATAGACGCCAATGCGCTCGGCGTTGTCCGGCGTCACCTTCAGCCCGCTCATCGCCATCGCCTCATCGGTGGCGGCAATGGCGAAATGCATGAAGCGGCCCATCTTCTTCACTTCTTTTTTCTCGATAAACGAGGCGGGATCGAAATTCCGCACCTCGCCGGCGATCTTACAAGAGTGGCGCGACGCATCGAAGAGAGTGATCGGCCCAATGCCGTTCTTCCCCTCCAAGATCGCCGCCCAAACACTTTCTGTAGTATTTCCGACGGAGCAGATCAGCCCGATCCCAGTTACAACAACTCGGCGTGGCAAAGTCTTTCGCCCGGGCTACTTTTTCTTCTTCGTTTCGATGTACTCGATGGCGGCCTTGACCGTCGTCAGTTTCTCGGCGTCTTCATCGGGAACGTCGATCCCGAAAGCTTCTTCAAAGGCCATGACCAGCTCGACGATGTCAAGCGAGTCCGCACCTAAGTCATCGACGAAACTCGCCGTATCGTCTACCTGCGCTTCATCGACGCCAAGCTGCTCGACGATGATCTGTTTTACTTTTTCACGTACGTCCATTGGGGTTCGTCTCGATTCTAGCAGAGCTATGCTGGGGAAATGCTAGCTTTTCGCGCCGCCGTGGCAATCTGCCTTCTCAGCACTTGGATGAGCGGAGCCTCTCCACGATCCGGGAAAAAGGGTTGGATCACGATCCACCTTAAAGGAACCCCGCGTGAAATTGGCCGCCAGCACGGCCGCCTGCTCGCCCCGGAGATCGCCGACGGCCTCAAAGCAATCCAAACCGTCGTAGTTCACGACACCAAGCGCGACTGGGATTTTTACCGCAAGGCGGGCCGCGACATCCTCTGGCCCAAAGTCGAAACCGAGTACCGCGAAGAGATGGAAGGCATCGCCGAGGGCCTAAAAGCGCGCGGCTCCAAGCTCGACCTCTGGGATGTCGTCGCTCTCAACGGCTGGATGGAACTGGCTTGGTATTACGTCCCCGCCCTCGATAAACAACAAGGCAAGACGACGCCCGGCATGCCGTCCGCCCCCGAGCACTGCAGCGCTTTTATCGCCACTGGCAGCTTCACCGCCGATCGCAAAATCGTCGTTGCCCACAACGCCTGGGTCGACTTCGTCATCGGCGAGCGCTGGAACATCGTCTTCGATATCGAGCCCAGCAAGGGCCAGCGCATGATCATGGACGGCTACCCCGGCCTGATCCACAGCGCTGACGATTTCGGCATCAACTCGGCGGGCATCGTGATCACCGAGACCACCATCTCCGCGTTTGAAGGTTTCGACACCAAAGGCGTCCCCGAGTTTGTCCGCGCCCGCAAAGCACTCCAATACGCAAAGTCGATCGACGAGGCGGTTGGCATTTTCAAAGACGGCAACAACGGCGGCTACGCAAACACCTGGTTGATCGGCGACAACAAGACGAACGAGATCGCGCGGCTGGAGCTTGGCCTCAAGAACGTCACCCTCGAGCGTTCCAGCGACGGCTACTTCGCTGGTTCCAATTTTCCGATCAGCCCCAAGCTACTCGCCGAGGAGACCACCGGCTTTGACCCAAAAGACCTCTCCACCTCGCCCACCGCGCGCCGCCTCCGTTGGGACAAACTGATGGTGGACAACAAGGGCAAGATCGATCTCAAGCTGGCCCAGCAGTCGATGGGCGACGGCTTCGATACCTTCGATAACAAGCAAGACCCGAACGAGCGCACCCTCTGCGGTCGCATCGATCTCTCACCCCGCGGCAGTGGTGGCTGGCAGCCGCCCTATGGCCCCGCCGGCGCCGTGCAAAACAAGGCCGCCGATTCGGCTCTGATCTCGAAGCTATCGATGCGCGCCGCCTACGGCCCCCAATGTGGACCCAGCTTCCGCGCCGCTCCGTTCCTCGCCGCGCATCCCGAGTTCAATTACCTCAAAGGCGTGCTGCGGGACATGCCAAGCCAGGGCTGGACGGAATTCCGCGCCGCGCGTTAACTTTTCCGCGCCCACCCTGTAACGAGACATCGCGGCACATCGACAAACAAACTAACCCGTTACGAAGGCGGATGCCTTGCACTCCACCCCCTGAAGCGCTTGACATCCGCCGTTTCGTCCCACCGATCTAGAGAACTTTCCCTCGGCTCTGGCGTATTCTCCTTCAGTACATGCCGACCCTCTTGCAAATTCTTCGCCGCCTCCGGTGTGCCCCCGCCTTCACCGCCATCACGCTGTTGACCTTGGCCATCGGCATCGGCGCCAACACCGCCATCTTCTCCGTCGTCAACACCGTCCTCCTGCGCCCGCTGCCGTACCCCGATCCCGATGCGCTCATCGTCGTCTGGCAGACGGCCCCCGGCGTCAACATCGCCGAACTCAACGCCTCCCCCGCCACTTACTTCACCTACCGCGAAGAAGGGCAATCCTTTGAAGACATTGGCCTCTGGTCCATCGGCTCCACCACCGTCAACGGCCTCGGCCAACCGGAAGAAGTGGCGTCGCTCTCGGTTACCGACGGCATCCTCCCGCTACTGCGCACCGTGCCCGTCCATGGTCGCCTCTTCCGGCGTGAAGATGACCAGCCCCGCGTGCCCGACACGGTCATGCTCTCTTACGGTTACTTCCGCCGCAAGTTTGGCGCGGACCCAAAGATCGTCGGCCAACGCATCCTGCTCGATGGCAAGGCCAAAGAAGTGATCGGCGTCCTGCCCCAGAACTTCCGCTTTCTCGACCGCCGTTTCGACATCGTCGAACCCTTCCAGTTCGATCGAGCCAACGTCTTCGTCGGTAATTTTTCCTACCGCGCCATTGCCCGGCTAAAGCCCGGCGTCAGCATCGCCCAAGCCAGCGCCGACGTCGCCCGGATGATCCCGATGCTGCCGCGCAAATTCAAACTAGCCCCCGGCATGTCGCCGCAGATTCTCGAGAACACTCGCATGGCCCCACTCCTGCGCCCGCTCAAGACCGAAGTCATCGGCGACAGCGCCAGCGTCCTCTGGCTGCTGATGATCACCGTCGGCATCGTCCTCTTCATCGCCTGCGCCAACGTCGCCAACCTGCTTCTCGTGAAGGCGGATGGCCGCCAGCAAGAGCTCGCCGTGCGCGCCGCCCTTGGTGCCTCCCACGGTCGCATCGCCGCGGAGATGCTGACCGAGACAATGACGCTGGCGGCCATCGGCGGACTGCTCGGCGTCGCCCTGGCCCAAGCCGCCCTCCGCCTCATCGTCTGGCTCGCCCCGGCCAATCTCCCGCGCCTCGATGAATTGTCCATCGACCCTATCGTCCTGGCCTTCGCCTTCGGCATCTCGCTGCTCGCCGGGCTATCCTTCGGCCTCGTCCCCGTCTTCAAATACGCTGGGCCGCAATTGCAAACCGCGCTGCGCTCCGGCAGCCGCACCGCCAGCGTGGGTCGCGAACGGCACCGCGCCAGAAGCGTCCTCATCGTCGTGCAAGTGACGCTCGCGATGGTCCTCCTGCTCGGCTCCGGGCTCCTCATCCGCAGTTCGCTCGCCTTGCGCCAAGTAAGCCCGGGCTTCAGCGATCCCGGAAACATTCTTACCTTCCGGCTCTTGCTGCCAGAAGCGCAGTTCCCCGATCGGCAGCGCGTCGCCGTTACGCTGCGCGACATCGAGGCCAAGCTCGCCCAGATCCCCGGCGTCGGCAAGGTCGGGCTATCCAACGGAATCACCATGGACGGCTCCCAAAGCATGGACCCCGTCTATGCCGAAGACCGGCCCGTCTCCGACACCAAGATGCCCACCATTCGCACACACAAACACATCGGTCCCGGTTACTTTGCCACGATGGGCAACCCGCTGGCCGCCGGTCGCGATTTCAATTGGACCGATGTCCTCGATATGCGTCCGGTCGCCATCGTCTCGCGCAATCTCGCTCAGGAATTGTGGGGCAGCCCCGCCGCTGCCATCGGCAAGCGCATCCGCGAGCGGCCCAACGGCGTCTATCGCGAAGTCATCGGCGTGGCCAATGAGGAGCGCGATCGCGGAGTCGACCGCAAGGCTCCCGAGATCGCTTATTGGCCCTTTATGCAGCGCGATTTCTGGGAGGCCGGCCCCAACGTGCGCCGCTACATGGCCTTCGCCATCCGTAGCCCCCGCACCGGCACCAAGCTCTTCCTCGAAGACGTCCAACGCGCCGTCTGGGCGGTCAATCGAGAGCTTCCGCTGTCCAACGTCAAGACCGTCAAGGACTTCTATGAGCGCTCGCTCTCGCGCACCTCGTTCACGCTCGTAATGATTTCGCTGTCAGCTGCGATGGCCCTGCTGCTGGGCGTCGTCGGTATTTATGGAGTCATCTCGTATTCCATCTCGCAACGTACGCGGGAGATCGGCATCCGCATGGCGCTGGGCGCGCCAGCCGCGCTGGTGAGGAGGATGTTCCTCAACCACGGCCTCGCCTTGGCCGCTATCGGCGTCGCCAGCGGCTTCGCCATCGCGATTCCACTTACGCGTTTTATGGCCAGCTTCTTATTCGAAGTAAGTGCCACTGATCCGTTGACTTACATGGCCGTACCAGCCTTCTTGCTGGCCTCGGCGGCCTTAGCCGCCTATCTGCCCGCGCGCCGCGCCTCCCGCATCGCGCCCGTCGACGCGCTCAGAGGCGATTGAGCGCCGGCACAACTTCCACGCCGCCAAGAGCCCACCGCCAACCATCGCCACACTGCCTGGCTCCGGCACGCCGGCAACATCCGCGATCGTGAAAACTTCCAGACGGCCAAGCGTAAATGTCGATCGGAATTGTTCAGCCACCGTCGAATTTGCACCCGCAATACTGGTGCCCGTAAATAGGTCGGGGCCATAGGACACCACCCTTGCATACGGCTGCGTTCCGAAATCATCGCCAAGAATCAGATCGTGCCCACCGCCAAAAGTCGGACCGTACCCAGCCTGACCCACGGTTTGGTATTCCCCGTATCCCCCACCAAGATGTTCCGCGTAAACCAGACTGGAACTCAGGTTGAACAAAAACGCCTTGCGCTCGGCATCTGAATTCGCCAGGTAGTAACCTGCACCTGTGTTCCAACTCACGGGATTGTAACCCCCAATCAATGCGTTACTCACGATGCAATTCAAGGAGTCACTGCAAACAAGCGCCTCCGCCACCGTAAAGGTTCTTCCCTTCCCATCCGCGGCCGCGTGAAACGCCGTCCAGCCCCCTGGCGGATTGCCATTCGTCGAAAAGATTCTTGTCAAAGCCAGATCCCCCTCGCCCAGCCAGGCACCCAACTGATTGGCAAAGGCCGCGTTCAAAAGCGCCGAATTGTCGTATGTCACCGTCGTCGCCCGCACTCCGCCGCAAAATGCCGCCAGCAAAAGAAAAGTCCTCATGCACCTGTAGGCGCAGTCCGCTGCGCAATCGGGACACGCGCAAACAATTTCCCCCACCGCCCTGACAGAATCCCCTCACCGGATGAAACCCACCCTCCTCTTCCTGGCTCTTTCGACGCTCAGCCCCGCCCAAACCCCCACCTTTAACTCCATTGAGGCCCGCAAGCTCCTCCGCCAACCCATCCTCTCCGTCATGGACAAAGAAGCTCCCGGCCCCTCCCACGACAAGCACGATTACGTCAGCTACGCCCCCTACTGGTGGCCCGACCCCAATACCCCCGACGGCCTCCCCTACCTCCGCAGAGACGGCCAAACCAACCGCGCGCTCGTCGCTATGGGCGATGCCAACAACTACTCGTCCACCGCTCACACCATCCATCTCCTCGCCAACGCCTTCCTCGCGTCGGGCGACCCTGCCTACGCCGCCAACGCCGTCCTCCGCATCCAAACCTGGTTCCTCAACCCGGCAACCCGCATGAACCCGCATCTCAACTACGGCCAGATCGTCAAAGGCCGCAACGAAGGACGCAGCGCGGGCCTCGTCACAATGCGGGCCATGATCGACATCCTCGACGCGGCCGACGATCTAACCAGAAAGAAGGCGCTGCCTGCGGCCGACGGCAAAGCCCTCCACGATTGGATGGCCCAGTATCATCAATGGCTAAGCACCAGCCCCATCGGCCTCGAAGAAGCACCGGCTAAGAACAATCACGGCTCCTGGTACGCCGCCCAAGCCATGCGCATTGAGGTCTATCTCGGCATGAAAGCCCAAGCCACCAAGCGCGCCGAAGAACTCAAGCAGCGCATCGCCTCGCAAATCGAAGCCGACGGCACACAGCCGCTGGAGGCCGCCCGCGAGGACGGCTTCAGCTACAGCGTCTTCAATCTCGAAGCCCTCGCCAACGCCGCCGTCATCGCCAGGCCCCTCGGGGTCAACCTCTGGAAGTTCAAAACCAAAGATGGCCGCGGCATGCGCGCCGCCTTTGAGTACCTCCAGCCCTTTGCCGGTGGCACCACCCCTTGGCCCGGCAAGCAACTGAAAAAGATTCCCGCCGACGCCCTCGCCAAGGTCCGCGAACTCTACGACCGCGCCGATCCCTAACGCAAAATCCCGGCGTCCCCAAAAACCCTGTCAACTTGCAACGGCCTCGGCTCCTCATCGCTCCAATCTGCGAAAGCATCACCATGAGCACCATCTCCGCCACGCCCCACGATATAGACACCAGCAAGATCAACAGTCTTATCGAGACGTTGAAAGACGGCGAGGCGGGCTTCCTCGCCGCCGCCACCGACGTCGTCAACGTCGACCTCAAAACCACCTTCCGCCACTACGCCATTCAGCGCCATAAATTCTCCACCGAACTGCAACTGCTCGTCGTCCGCGAGGGCGAGGCACCAGAGATCAGCGGCACCCTCAGCGGAACCGCCCACCGCGGCTGGATGAGCATCCGCTCCGTCGTCAGCGCCCATGAGGACGTGGTCACTCTAGAGGAATGTGAGCGCGGCGAAGACAAAGCCGTCATGGTTTTCCAGGATGCGCTGACCAGCGACAAACTCGGGCCAGCCAAGAGCGTCGTCGAAACTCAACTCGCCGAGATCCGCAAAGCCCACGACCACATCCGCACCCTTCGCGATCAGCACCGCGCCTAACCCGGAGCCCGCATGAATCCCACAACCAACTTCGAGAACGAAACCGAAGTCTCGACGATCAGCAGTCTCATCGAGTTGCTCAAGGATCTCGAAGCAAGTTTCCGCGCCGCCGCTGAAGAGGCCGTCAATCCAGACCTCAAAAGCACCTTCCTCCACTGTGCCGACCAGAGGCATAACTTCGCAGCCGAGTTGCAGGGCTATGCGGCGCGCAAAGGCGAAGATCCCGCAACGAGGGCGACGCCGTGGCCGCATACAAGGAAGCGGTGGAAGAACGAAACCACGGAGAAGCCATCGGCATCGGCAACCGCCAAAATGCCGAGATCCTCGCCGCCCAGGAGCTCATCTGCTCTGTACGCGATCAGTTGCGGGCCTCGGAAATCACCTCTCCGTCCAAGCCCGGATAGGCACCGAACGCGCGGTCGAAAGTCACCCACTTCCGCTTCCTGGATTAGCGGAACCAGACCTCAACGTCGCTTAAGTTGGGCTTGGCGCGGATCGTCCTCTTCATCCATCTCCAGCGTCGTCTTGATATACCGAGATTTCCAGTTGTCCAGACTCACACTCGTCCACGCCCCACACGCTATCCTAATGAAAATCCATTCAGCGATTTTCAGTACCCCGTGAAAAAACTCCTTGCTCTCAATCGTGGCGAAATCGCCATCCGCATCTTCCGCGCCGCCAATGAACTCGGCCTCCGCACCGTTGCCGTCTATTCCAAAGAAGACCGTCTCAGCCTCCACCGTTTCAAGGCCGACGAGGCCTACCAAATCGGCGAAAACAAAGGCCCCGTCGAAGCCTATCTCGATGTCGACGGCATCGTCGCCCTCGCCTCCAGCGTCGGCGTCGACGCCATCCACCCAGGCTACGGCTTCCTGTCAGAAAACCCCGCCCTCCCCCGCGCCTGCGTCAAAGCCGGCCTCATCTTCGTCGGTCCCACCGCCGAAATGCTCGACGCCCTCGGCGACAAAACCGCCGCCCGCACCCTGGCCGAAAAAGCCAAGATCAACGTCGTCCCCGGCACGCCCCAAGCAGTCACCACCGCCGCCTACGCTGAAAAAGCCGCCAAAGAAATCGGCTTCCCCCTGATCATCAAAGCCGCTTTCGGCGGCGGCGGCCGCGGCATGCGCGTCGTCAACAACGCCGCCGAATTCAAAGGCAAACTCGAAGAAGCCCGCCGCGAGGCCGGTGCCGCCTTCGGCAACGACGCCGTCTTCCTCGAGCGCTTTATCCGCCGCGCCAAACACATCGAGATCCAGATCATTGCCGACAAGCACGGCAACGTCCTCCACCTCTTCGAGCGGGATTGCAGCGTCCAGCGCCGCCACCAAAAAGTTGTAGAGGTCGCCCCGGCCGTCCACCTCTCCCCACGCATCCGCAAGGAGCTATGCGACGCGGCCGTCACTCTCGCGAAAACCGCCGGCTACGAAAACGCGGGCACCGTTGAATTCCTCGTCGATGTCGATCGCGACGAATGGTACTTCATCGAAGTCAACCCCCGCGTCCAGGTGGAGCACACCGTCACTGAGATGGTCACCGGCATCGACATCGTCCGCACCCAGATCCAGGTCGCCCAAGGCCTCTCCCTGCACTCCCCCGAAATCGGCCTCCCCCAACAAGCCGACATCCAGGTCAACGGCTTCGCGCTGCAATGCCGTGTCACCACAGAGGACGCCTCCCAAAACTTCCAGCCCGACTACGGCCGTATCCACACCTACCGCTCGCCCGCCGGCTTCGGCATCCGTCTCGATGGTGCATCCGCTTACGGCGGCGCGGTGATCACGCCCTTCTACGATTCGCTGCTGGTCAAAACAACCGCCTGGGGCCGCGACTTCAACCAAGCCTGCCAGCGCATGGACCGCGCCCTACGCGAATTCCGCATCCGCGGCGTCAAAACCAACATCCCTTTCCTTGAGAACGTCATCAACAACGAGACCTTCCAGAAGGGCGATGTAACTACCCGCTTTCTTGAAGAAACCCCGGCACTGTTCCAGTTCAGCGCCCGCCGGGACCGCGCCACGAAGTTACTCACTTACCTTGGCGAAGTTATTGTCAACGGCAATCCCGAAGCCGCCGGCAAACCCCGCCCCGCCGCCTTCCGCACCCCGCGCGTAGCCGTGGAGATTGCGACCGCCCCGCCCAAAGGCACCCGCAACTTACTCGACGAACTCGGCCCCGAGAAGTTCGCTGAATGGACCCGCAACCAGAAGCGCCTCCTCCTCACCGACACCACCTTCCGCGACGCCCACCAGTCGCTCATGGCCACCCGCATGCGCACCTTCGACATGATGGCCGTCGCCAACTTCGTCGCCCACCGCCTGAGCGGCCTCTATTCGCTGGAGATGTGGGGCGGCGCCACCTTCGACGTCTCCATGCGCTTCCTGCTAGAGGACCCCTGGCAGCGCCTCCGCCGCCTGCGCGAAGCCATTCCCAACATCGCCTTCCAGATGCTGCTCCGCGCCTCCAACGCCGTCGGTTACACCGCATACCCGGACAACGTCGTCCGCGAGTTCATCCGCGAGAGCGCGGCGCAAGGCATCGACATCTTCCGCGTCTTCGATTCGCTCAACTACCTCCCCAACATGAAGGTCGCGATGGAGACTGTCCGCAAGTCCACGCGTGTCTGCGAAGCGGCCGTCTGTTACACCGGCGACATCTTGGATCCCAAGCGCACCAAATACTCGCTCGACTACTACGTCCGCATGGCCAAAGAACTCGAAAAGATGGGCGCCCACGTCCTGGCCATCAAAGACATGGCCGGTTTAGCCAAGCCCTACGCCATCGAAGTATTGGTGAAGGCTCTGAGGGAAGAAATCGGCATCCCAATCCACTTCCACACGCACGATTCCAGCGGCCTAAACGCGGCGAGCATCCTTAAGGCCAGCGACGCCAAAGTCGACATCGCCGACGCGGCGGTGGCGTCGATGTCGGGCTCCACCAGCCAACCCAATTTG